>NZ_JBHTIA010000002.1:0-173677 GCF_042676625.1 Mucilaginibacter lutimaris | reverse complement strand
TTTCACGATCCGGTGCGCATGGCTGCGGGATATGCCATACTTTAACGCTAAGCTACGAAAACTTATCCCCTGGATAAGATGGTCATTGATGATCTTTTCTTCTTTTAGCTTGTTCATCTTTTACACTGATAATGTGTAAACTTATTTTAGGACAAGTCATATTGTTTCTGGTGTAAGTATCAAAAAGCATCTGCCGGTGGTTCGGCAAAAAACTTCTTGTTAAAATTAACCAGGTAAAGCTCGTTGGTGGCGCGGGTACAAGCAGTATAAAACCAGCGTAAAAAATCGGTATTTACCATTTCATCCGTTAGGTAACCCTGGTCAACAAAAACGGCTTCCCACTGCCCCCCTTGTGCTTTGTGGCAGGTAATAGCGTATGCAAATTTAACCTGTAGGGCGTTGTAGTAAGGATTCAGCTTAAGTTCGTTATGCTTTTCGCGCTTGTTTGGAATATGCTCGTAATCCTTCATCGCTTCCAAATAAAAACGCTTTTGATCTATTGATTGCAGGGCGGGCGCTTCGGAGTATAAAGTATCGAGCAGTATCTTACAATCAAGCACCGGGTCTTCCGCATAATCAATAAATTCCAGTTGCACATCTGCAAACCTAAAGCCGTACATCTCCTCTATCCTCCGCACTTTTTTTACACGGGCAATATCTCCGTTGGCAATAAAGCCGGTGCTGCCTTCCTCCTGACCGTCCAGCCAAAAGTAATTGTTCTTCACCACCATCAGCTGGTCGCCGCCGGTGAGTTCCTCTTCGCGCATCAGGATCCGCCCGCGAATCTGCCGGTTATACAGGTTTGCATTCTTGTTACTACGGCAAATAATAAGCGTACTATCGTAACCATACTTGCTGTAGGCGTAGTTGAGGCCTTCTTCCAGCATATCGCTGCCCATACGGTAAACATCCTTGTAACCCTTGGTCACAATTTGAGGCATCACCTCTTTACCCTGTCTAATGATCTCCCTCACCCTGGTTACATTATACAAAATGCCCGATTCCTTTTGCTGCCTTAAAACGTCGGTAAGTTCATAAGTGTGTACGTTAAGGCCATAATCGGCTTTCATGAGTTTGGCATCAAGCGCGGGGCTATCGTCGGCGCCAACGGGTGGTAGCTGCGCGGTATCGCCCACCAGCATCAGCTTGCAATTTTTATCGTTATATACGTAGGTAACCAAATCGTGCAGCAGGGTTTCACGGTTATTGCCCGTTAGTTCATCAGATATCATCGACGCCTCATCAATAATAAAAAGCGTATTGGTGCTCATATTATCGGCTATCATAAAAGATTCATCAACATTTAACGCCGATTTTTTACGGTAGATGCGCTTATGAATGGTAAAGGCCTTGCGCCCGCTGTAGTTGGTAATTACCTTGGCGGCGCGGCCTGTAGGCGCCAGCAGCACGGCTTTTAAATTGTAATTGGGAAGCGCCTTTACCAGCGCGCCAAGCACGGTGGTTTTACCTGTACCGGCATATCCCTTTAATATAAAGCAATCATCCTGTTCCTCGCTGCTCAGGAATTTATCAAGCCGGGCAAAAAGTTCCAGTTGCTGCGAAGTAGGTTCATGCGGAAACCCGCGGCGGATATGATCAATTGTTGGCACACACAAAAATGGAGATAAGTATGTTAAATAGTTTATTACCCGCGTAAAATTTTACTCACCCCGACTTTGCTGCGCCGGTCGACCCTCTCTCCTGCGCAAAGAGGGTTTAGAAAGGATTTTAAAGCCCTCTCCTTTGGAGAGGGTTTGGGTGAGGCTAATGCCGCGGGGTGAGTAAACACGATGTACCGGTATTACTCAAATAATGCCATTGTTGGTGTTGTCACCAACAACATTTAGGAAGGTTATTAAATTGCTATACAAGGTGCATAGCGGCTTGTTAATAGCAATACCAACAGGGCGAAATTTTACTCACCCCGACTAAGCTACGCCGGTCGACCCTTTCTACTGCGTAAAGAGGGTGACGAAAATAAAATCCCTCTTTCCGCGCAGCGAAGAGAGGGTGGTCGAGCGAAGCAATGACCGGGTGAGTAAACACGATGTACCGGTATTACTTAAATAATAATACAATGCCGAAAAAATATTACTTTTGTTAATCTGCATGAGCGACCACAGACATTACTACACCAGCGACGATTTAAGCCTTACACAGGCCCACAGCTACACCCTGTTATTACAGGTTGATGTAAACAGCTTTAGTTATGCCGTTGTTAACGGCAAGCAGCTGCTATCCTGGGGCGAAAATTATTCGCTTGATGAGCTGCGCGACCCGCAACAGCTTCGCGATATTTTAACCGCCAATTACAACTTGGTAGTAACCGGCCTGCACGCTACAGGTTTTACCTTATTTCCCGAGGCTCTTTTTGAGAAAGGCCGCCTTGCCGATATTGCCCGCCTGCTTGATGTTACCGATACCGAAAAGGTTAAATACGAAAACGTTGACGGCAAAAATATCATCATATACAAGGTTGATGAAACCTTAACTTACGCTATAAAAGACCTCGACAACCAAAATGTTTTACATTACGACGCCGGGTTCATAAAAGCCGTTGCAAATAACTATCCGTTGAGTACTGATATATACCTTAATATTGGTAATGATACCGTGTCGTTTGTGAACTTCACCCACGGAAGCCTGCGTTTTTACAATACCTTTAAGTTTAAAAGCCACGAAGAACTGGCCTATTTCAGCGCTTTGGTAGCTACAGAATTAGGGTTACAGCCCGATAAAACCAAACTGGTAATAAGTGGTGATATTAATGATACCGACCGTTACTTTTTATACCTTAAAAACTTTTTTGGCGAAGTAAAACTTAACGATATTACTGTCTTAGACCTGCCTGGCAACATCCAATCTCATAAAATTTTAGCCCTCGCCGCTTTATCGCTATGCGCATCATTGGTGGAAGATTAAAGGGCCTTAGGCTTAACCCGCCTAAAGGCCTCCCCGTACGCCCAACTACCGACCTTGCAAAAGAGGCGCTGTTTAATATACTGCAAAACCAGATAGAATTTGAGGGTATTAAAGTGCTCGACTTGTTTAGCGGTACCGGCAACATTGCCATGGAATTTGCATCGCGCGGAGCGGAAAAAGTTACCGGGGTTGACCGCGCCATACAATGCGTGCATTATTTGAAAGATGCGTCGCGACAGCATGGCTTAACAGAAATTGAAGTTTTTAAAGCCGATGTTTTTAAATACCTGGCTATGGAAACCGAGCGATACGACCTTGTTTTTGCCGACCCTCCATACGACTTGAATAAAATACCCGAGATACCAAAAATTGTGTTCGATAGAAACTTGCTTTTAGCGGGCGGTATGCTGATAGTAGAGCATCAAAGCATGCAAAACCTAAGCAACCATCCGGCTTTTGTGGAGCAACGTAAATACGGGCACTCGTCGTTCTCGTTTTTTAAAGCCTAACTTTAACAGCGCGCAAATGAATAATAGAATCAGGAACCTTGAAGTTTCTATCTTATCCGACAATTGGTACGTTCTAAAAAAAGCTACTTTCGATTATTTAGGGAATGACGGCACCTGGGAAAGTTTCTCGCGCGAAGTTTACGACCGTGGTAACGGCGCTACTATACTGCTTTACAACAAAGCCAGCCAAACGGTGATACTAACCAGCCAGTTCAGAATGCCTACGTACTTGAACGGTAACGCCGATGGCTACATGATTGAAGCTTGTGCCGGTTTGCTTGACCTTGATAACCCCGAAGATTGTATTAAACGCGAAACGGAGGAAGAAACCGGTTACAAGATAACATCAGTACAAAAAGCGTTTGAGGCGTACATGTCCCCCGGCTCGGTCACCGAGATCCTATACTTTTTCACCGCCGAATACACCAAAGAGATGAAGGTGAGCGACGGCGGCGGCCTTGCCGAAGAAACCGAGAATATTGAAGTGATGGAGCTGCCCTTCGCCCGGGCATTGGAAATGGTAAAAACCGGCGAAATAAATGACGCGAAGACGATAATGCTGCTGCAATATGCGCAGATAAATGGTTTGGTATAGCTAAAAGCGGCGGCCTCGTGCGATTCCCTCCCCGCGGGAGGGTGTAGGGAGAGGTTTATGCGAATGATAAATGGCGTTAAACCCCTCACTGCCACCACATATTCCTGCACACCCCTCCCAAGGGCGGGAATTTACATCACATACATTGCTCATCACAATAATTAACTACTTTTGAATTAGCAACAGCGTTATCACCTAATATGAAAATAGCCCTTTTCCCCGGCTCGTTTGACCCGGTTACCAAAGCCCACGTTGATATTGTAAAACGCAGCGTAAGCCTGTTCGATAAGGTTTATATAGGCATTGGGGTAAACAGCAGTAAGCAGGGTTTGCTTAGCGTTGGCAAAAGAGAGGATATGCTGAGGGCCGTTTTCGCACATGACGACCGCATCCACATTGTAGCTTACGAAGGTTTAACGGTAGATTTTTGTAAAAGCATAGGCGCCGATTACATGATCCGCGGTATCCGCACCGTATCAGACTTTGAGTACGAAAAGGCCATAGCCCAAATGAACCACGCGCTGGAGCCCGAAATTGAAAGCATATTTATTGTAAGCAAGCCGGGTTACTCATCTATCAGTTCGAGTATCGTGCGCGAGATCATCCGTTATAACGGCGATGTCGCCCAGTTTATTCCGAAAGAAGCCCTACCGTATTTGTAATCAGTTCCTCTTTCTCCAACACATCAATTATAGAGGGGAATGTATTATTTACAATGGTTGGCACATCCTCATTTTTAAACCAGCGCACATCGGTAATGCCTTCCTCTAACTGTGGTACCAGCTTAGCCTTGCCTTTATAGGCCATTTTAAACCAATGGGTTTTCTTAAGCACAACTTCGCCCTTGTAAATATAGGTATGATATGTTTTGCAGATCTTTTCCTGTAGCTTGCTTACCTTAATGCCACACTCCTCTTCCACTTCGCGCACGGCAGCAATTTTAGTTTTCTCTTTCTTTTCTATCTTACCCTTTGGCAGGTCCCACTTATTGTTGCGGTAGATGAACAAGTGTTCGTCATACTGGTTGGTAACCAGGCCGCCGGCAGCTTCAATTAAATGATTTTCACTGATGATCTTTTTAAGGAAAGCCTTGGCATCATCGCAAAGCACGTAAAATAATTTACAGGGTTGTTTATCTACCCAGTGGTAAACAATTTTCAAATCAAAATGCTCAGCATCAATCCGTTGATATTGCGATGCTACTTTGGGTGATTTCGCGGTTAGTAAAACCACTTTTTCGTTAATATAAATTCTGTATTTTTGAGCCATGTATACCAATAGTGAGACCGAACAGCAGGTTGCGGAATTTCTGCTGCAAATTAAAGCAATAAAATTACAACCTAATAATCCTTTTACATGGGCTTCGGGCTGGAAATCACCCATCTATTGCGATAACCGTGTAACACTATCGCACCCAACTATCCGTACTTACATTCGCCAAAAGCTAACATCGGCCATTCAGGAAGAGTTTGGCTCGGTTGGTTGCATAGCAGGTGTAGCAACGGCGGGCATCCCCCAGGGCGCGTTGGTAGCGCAGGAAATGGGGCTGCCCTTTATTTATGTACGTGCCAAAGCAAAAGAACATGGTACAGGAAGCCTGATAGAGGGCGAAATTTCTCCGGGCCAGCGCGTAGTAGTCATTGAGGATTTAATATCTACCGGCAAAAGCAGCTTACAAGCCGTACATGCCTTGCGCGATGCGGGTTATACCGTTGCGGGCCTTGCCGCTATTTTTAGCTATGGCTTTGATGTAGCTACCGATAATTTTAAGGAGGCCAAATGCCCTTTTATTACTTTATCTAATTATAACGCCCTTTTAAAATACGCCGAAGAGCACAACTATATTTCTGCTGCCGATACCGCGGTGTTAAAAGAATGGCGTATACAACCATCAACCTGGGGGCAATAATATTTACTATGAGTGTTTTTGAAAGTACAGTTACCGTTAATAAGCCCGTAGCACAGGTATATGCGTTCCTGGCCGATATGAACAACCATCGGCAATTAATGCCCGATAATATTGAAGACTGGGAATCAACCGCCGATGTAGCCAGTTTCAATATTCAAAACATTACAAAACTTTCTATAAAGATAGAGGAACGTGTGGCTAATACCCTGGTAAGGATCATCCCCGCAGAAAAACCGCCGTTTGATATGGAATTAAAATGGGAATTGAGCGAAGCTGACGGGGCTACCCAAGCTGCTTTTACCATTACTGCCCAGCTGAATATGCTGATGAAGATGATGGCTTCGGGCCCGTTGCAAAAACTTGTGGACGAGGAAACAACTAACTTAGCAAAGCTGCTAAGTTAGTTGAACCTCATTTTCGGGGGTTTAAGATCTTTTTACCTTTAAGTGCTGCACCACTACCAGCGCATTCACGATAAACAGACTTGTTACTACAATAGTCATAAAAATTAAATTAGGGGTTTAATTGCTTTTACGGGAATTGTTAATCAATTGTTATTCCAAAACCTAATCTATGCATTTTAAATGCACATTATCAACATTTTTTTAATAATAATTTTACACATGGGGAATTGTGTAGAATGGTATCCTCAGCGGCCGCCGCAATAAGCGTAATTTTATACCTGCGAAACTATTATACAGCCAATTTAACCCCCTATTAAAATAAATTAAGTATTTACCGTACTTTTGCGCAAAATATAAGTACAGCATGATAACGGTATCTAATTTATCCTTACGTTACGGTAAACGCACCCTTTTTGAAGATGTAAACCTAAAGTTTAGCCAGGGCAACTGCTATGGCATAATTGGCGCTAACGGCGCGGGCAAATCAACCTTCATGAAGATACTTTCGGGCGAGATAGACCCAACCAGCGGTTCGGTTAGTTTTACCCCGGGCGAGCGTATGGCCGTATTAAGCCAAAACCACTACGCTTATGATGAATTTACGGTTCTGGAAACCGTAATGATGGGCCACAAGGAGATGTACGCCGTAATGAAAGAAAAGGACGCCATTTACCTGAAAGAAGATTTCAGCGACGCGGATGGTGAGCGCGCCGGCGAACTGGAAAACCTTTTTGCCGAAATGGATGGCTGGAATGCCGAGAGCAACGCTGCTACCCTGTTAAGCAACTTAGGTATTAAAGAAGAATTTCACTACAATCTTGTAAAGGACCTCGATAATACTCAAAAGGTACGTGTGCTATTAGCTCAGGCCCTGTTTGGCAAACCCGATATTTTGTTACTGGATGAGCCTACCAACGACCTGGACATACACACCATTAGCTGGCTGGAAGATTTCCTGGCATCGTACGAAGCTATTGTACTGGTAGTATCGCACGACAGGCACTTTCTGGATACCGTTTGTACCCACGTTGTGGATATAGACTTTGCCAAGATGACCATCTACACCGGTAACTATACCTTCTGGTACGAGAGTAGCCAGCTGGCATTAAAACAGCGCAGCGACCAGAATAAGAAAACCGAAGAGCGTGTAAAAGAGCTGCAGGAATTTATTCGCAGGTTTAGCGCCAACGCCTCAAAATCTAAACAGGCAACCAGCCGTAAAAAGGCTTTAGATAAGATCAACCTCGACGAGATACAGCCATCTAACCGTAAATACCCCGGCATCATATTCAATAACCAGGGCCGCGAAATTGGCGACCAGGTATTGCAAACCGAAAAGCTTGGTAAATCGCTTAACGGCGAGGTACTTTTTGCCGACATTAACTTTATGGCTAATAAAGGCGATAAAATTGCCGTGCTGTCTCAAAACAGTTTGGCAACATCGGCCTTCTACGATATTTTAACCGGACGCGATACAGATTACACCGGCAGCTTTAAATGGGGCGTAACTGTTAACCTTGCAGATATACCTATCGATAACTCATCATACTTCACAGGTAAGGATGAGAACCTGATAGACTGGCTGCGTGAATACTCTACAGGCGAAAAGGACGACCAGTTTATCCGTGGTTTCCTTGGCCGCATGTTGTTCAGCGGCGAGGAGGTGTTAAAGAAAGCTACTGTACTTTCCGGTGGCGAAAAAATGAGGTGTATGTTTAGCCGCATGATGCTGCAGTCGGCCAATATGCTTTTGTTAGATGAGCCTACCAACCACCTCGATCTGGAATCTATAACCGCGCTAAACAACGGTATGAAAGATTTTAGGGGTAACATTATCTTCACCTCTCGAGATCATGAATTGGTGCAAACCGTTGCCAACCGTATTATCGAGATAACCCCGGGCGGTATCATCGATAAACTGATGACCTACGACGAGTATATCAACAGCGAAGCGGTACAAAAACTACGCGAAGAATTATACGCCACGGCGTAACTATTGGGGCAGCAAATACGTCTTACCAACATGAAGAGAATTTTATTTGCTGCCCTATTTATACTTCCCTCGTTATTTGCAAACGCCCAGGTGTGTGAAGGCTTTGTAAAAGATGCCAAAACCAACCAGCCCCTGCCCTACGTTAACGTGGGTATTATAGGCAAAAGCGTTGGTACCGTTACAGATAGCGCCGGGCGCTATAAATTAAACCTTACAGGCCACGAAAACGATTCGTTAAAACTATCTATGATAGGTTATGCGCCTGCCATTTACAAAATAGCCTCATTTGCAACCGACGCGCATAAAACAATTTTACTGCAACCCTCTACCACCCAGCTTAAAGAAGTACGTGTAAGCAACCGTAAATGGAAAGAAGGTATCCTTGGTAACGATTCAAAATCTGACAATAGTAACGCCGGGTTCCGTTCAAACAGGCTTGGCTACGAGATAGGTACGGTTATCAAGATAAAAAAGAAACCTACTTACCTTAAACAATTTAATGTGCATATTACAGATGCACCTGCATACCCCGTAAAGCTCCGCCTTAATTTTTACAGTTTAAATAAAGGCATGCCGGATCAGTTGCTGCAAAACCAAAACATTTATGTTGATGTAATGCCCGGTCAAAAGGATATACAGGTTGACCTGCAACCTTATAGCATTTATGTTGACAACAACTTTTTTGTGAGCCTGGAATGGATAGCAAACTCCAAAGGCCGCGGGCTGATGTTTTCGGCCTACCTGAGTATATTTGGCAGCGGCGCTGTAATATCCCGCGAAACCAGCCAGGCCAGTTGGGAAAAGGTGGGTATTGCGGGCATAGCGTTTAATGTACTGGCCGAGTATTAATAAAGATATTTAACAGAAATATGCAAAAACATTAATTGTTACGCCTATCAATTGTATATTTGCATCCCGCTAAATATCAGCACGACTTGGTAGCTCAGCTGGTAGAGCAACTGACTCTTAATCAGTGGGTCGAGGGTTCGAACCCCTCCCAGGTCACCTTAAGTTAGCCTTTGGTAGTCTCTACTAAGGGCTTTTTTGTGCCTCCGTTAAATCAAAAAAGAGATTTTCACCTAACTTGAGATAACATTGTTGGGATGTATTGACGCTTACTCTAAGTGTAATTTTTTAAAGAAAATCTGATTACGAAGCTTAGCATCCTTCATTAATTTTTTAAAACTTATGAGCTCAATATACATTTTGTAACCTATGTGGTAACCAAAATACCCTTCGTCATCTGGGCTTACTGTCAACGAATGTTGTTTAGCGAATTGTTTTATTTTGTCTGTGATATCAGCAACAATATAAGCGTAAACTGGTGTATTGTCATTAACCTTAATTGGTTCTAAACCTTCTGGCATCTCATACTTACCAGCTCGAATCTTCTCAATATATTGACCGATTTGCAATATTGGGTCGTCCTCTTGTTTGTAAGCATATCTTTTGGGTCGTTTGAACTCAAAAATAGTTATTGGGTTACTATACTCATTATCACCACTTCTAAAAGATTTTTTACTATCAAATATTAATAAATCAGGCTCTCCAAACGCATCTTTTCGTTTAGAGATTTTTCGGTCTGATGCAACATATTCTGAGAATACTAACCTTTCATCTAACAACCATAAATTATGCTCCTCATAGGATGTCTTTTGAGTGTCACTATTCATTGGAAATATTAAGGAATGAATTTCCTTTTCGAGATTGGGATTTCCTTCTTCATCTCGTTTACGTAAAGCATCAAAAAAGTCTAAGATTATTTTTCGATTACACACGTAATGAGCCAAGTCACTCTTTCCTATATCGGTTACCTTGCTTAAGATAGCGTTTATATCTTGATTAAGATCTGTTTGGTCTGACGAGCTCAGAATAAATTGAATGTCTTTTTTTGTATCTTGTTCTTGTTGAAACTTAAATTTCTGTAAATCGAGTTCAATCTTTTCGTCTGTCGCATTATAAGAGAATAAGCTCAGATCGACGCTATCAATATATGTTTTATGCCAAGGGGCAGTCGAATTCACATACCCATATATTCTATTTTTTTTCTTTTCAACACGATGCTTAACGTCATCAGCAAACATCTCTTTAGTTTTTAAAGCTGCACTTTTTTCAATTTCAATTTGAGATATCCCATACATCAAATCGGATGTTTCTTTGTCGAAATTGAAAGTTTCCCGCTCTAATGAAACGTTTGAATCCAAATAATCTCCCAATACATACGCTTTTATCGAGTAGTTCTTTTTTGTTTTTTTTCACCTTTTATTATTTCATCATAAAACTCATCAATAAACTCTGGCACATAGTTATGTAACATTGATTCAACAACTTCTCTGTTATGTGCCGTCAAAATGACCTTGCTATCAGTTTTGGAAAAATAAATTTTGAATACTTTTAGGGTGAAGCTTTCTTCAACACTAACCCGCTGGCTCTTAATACTGAATTTGGTAGTATCTACAAGCTTAATTTCGTTGTCAGACGACAGGTAGTTATTAAGAACTATTTTTTTGCTTCCATCAAATTCTTGCAAAGTAATTTCCGGGCAAGTAAACTTATCATTTATAAAGAAAATCAATAGTCTTTCAAGTAGCTTTCTGGAAATTGTTTCCAACTCTTTGTCATAATTTCTTTCTTTTACAAGATTATTGAGGTAAACTATTGTTTTATTTT
The DNA here is from genome assembly GCF_042676625.1 of Mucilaginibacter lutimaris. Classification (NCBI taxonomy): domain Bacteria; kingdom Pseudomonadati; phylum Bacteroidota; class Sphingobacteriia; order Sphingobacteriales; family Sphingobacteriaceae; genus Mucilaginibacter; species Mucilaginibacter lutimaris. Next base: position 162,675 of record NZ_JBHTIA010000002.1, on the reverse strand, counting down.
CAAGGTTTTCGACTTGTTTAATAACCTCATTTACTATGATTTCACTTTCTCGTCCAAAAGTAAAGCTGCGCTCATTGTGTTTACCATCCTCCTCCTTGTAAACGCTGTGCACTTTGACATCAGCGAAGTACTTTAGATACATAAATCTTCCAAATCCTTTACCGCCGGAGGATTTTTTCGACAAACTATATAGTGTGTCGAAAGAGTCTCGGTTTCTTTGCCTGAAACCAACTCCATTGTCGTGAATCTCAATACTCTTTATTTCACTTAAAGTGTCGTCAAACTGGAGGGAGTTTTCTCGAATAACTTTTATAATTACTTCTCCTTTAATCTGTTTTGCCTCAATAATGGAATCTATTGCATTCACAATAGCCTCTATTAAAGGTGTATAAACATTAGATTTACTTCTAATATTATCAACGGTGCCCTGAATGTTTATCTTGCTCATAAAGTGATTAAAGCTAATTATTTTAGCATGAAATTAAAGGATTTTTTTTAGTTAGATTCCCACTCATAAGTAAACCCCGGGGTTTCACCACTAAGGTAATTAAAGGTGAGTTGTCTGCCTTCCATACTTTTAGCACCGGCAATTTTTTTGGGATTGGTAAGGCTGCACTCGTAATCGGTAAGTACTTCATCGGCATATGTTTGTATACGGGTGTGCAAAAAAACATCCTTAAAACCATTTAGCTCATCCGGTATGCGGAAGGTGGCCGCCCGCGGTGTTGCATAGTGCTGCATGCTTATAGTGTACACCTCGCCAAGTAATATGCGTTGCGGTAAATACCCGGCCGTTGTAAAACCTTTTTCTTCTTCTTTAGCGTTAAGCAATTGCGCGCTTATGGTGATCTTAGCGGGTACAAACAGGGCCTTGGGCGGTAATTGCGGGATAATGTTTTGCATAACCGCTACCTGGGGCTCTTTCATCAAGGCGTTTAGCATGGTTTCTGACACAGCCAGATGAACGGTTGTATCCGTAGGTATTTTATACGTGGTGGCATCGGTGCAAATGCAGGCCTTTATGTATTCACCTATGTTTAGGCGGTCATACATCATCTTTACTGCATCCAGCGATACCTGGTTAATATCCAAAAAAGTAAAGTTTACTTCTGATGGACCGAATAAAGCAGCTATAGGAGTAAGCAACGTTGCGTAAGGGCCGCAGCCCGCATATAAAACATGAATGATTTGTGATGGAAAATCTGCCTTTAGTTGGAGAATTGCCTTGTATATGCCCCTTACAAAAACTGCCGTACGCTGAAACTCTAACAGGCAATGGGCAGCCTTAATGGTAGATACCGCTTTGCCTGAAGGTAACATAATGTCGTCATCAGTGATATTCCCGGCCGACACGCCGGATAATTCGGCATACACAGCGTGTAACTCGTGTACTACTTTGTATATGCCACCCAAGTTGCCTGGCTCGTTTATAATGGTTTGGGTAGCTCTTTTGAGCACTTCAAAATAACCGGTATCTGTTTCTGTTTCCATTACGTGTAATTAGGTTTAGGCCGGCCCGCAACAAGTAGTACCTGCTGACGGGCGTAAGGGATAAATATAATACTGATAATTGATATTTTAATGTTATCACCTATCCGTTTGTAAGAAAACGTGCACAAAAAAACCCCGGTCCTTTCGAAACGGGGCTTTGCATAGGGGTATATAAAACTTATTGAAATAATTCGGGGTAGACCTTACCGTCAGTAGCAGGTAATGTAACACCTGTTAGCTTACCAATAAAAGGGGCAACATCAACCATGTTCATCACCGGGATAATAGTTCCCTTTTTAAGGCCCGGCCCAAAGGCCACAAAACCGGTTTGGATCTGTTTATGATCCGGGTAAAAACCGTGGGTACCTTTAACTTTTTTGAGGGTTTGGATCAGGGTTTCGGTACCATTACCAATGGTAGTTCCGTTTACGCCGCTTAGGGCAAGCTGCACGTTAGGGTCGGCGCCAACTTTATCCAGGCCGGCTTTGTTTATTACCTGGTAATATTGTTTAACAGAATCCGGCTGTTGCGACAGCATGGCGGTCACTTTGTTTAGGGTAGCTTTGTCATTCTTATCCTTCAGTTGTAGAAATGATGAACCGCCCGACGAATGGAACTGCGCTTTCCAGCTACCTGTTTTAACATCGGTAATTAAACCCGCCAGTTTCAGCAAAACATTTGGGTTAAAGCTGCGGTAAATATTCTCGAAGCCATGGTCGCCCAGTATGATGATCAACGTACTATCTGCAATCTTGGCCCTGTTTACAGCTTCAACCAGCGTTTTAATAGCCCTGTCTGCCCCTGCTACCGATGCTTTAACCATGTAATGGTCGCGGCCGTTCTCGTGTTCGTAATGGTCGGTACATGCCAGGTGAAGCGCCAAAAAGTTTGGCTTATACTTTTTAATAATGTAGCCGGCCATACGGGCTACGTTCTCGTCCTGTATCAGCTCATCGTTGTTAGCGTTAAGATCATTGGCTTCCAACACACCGGTGGCGTTATCCTGTACCTCTTTCCACAGGGTTGCAGGCTGTGTTGCCGCAGCTGTGTATTCCCTTGCATCGCTCATGTTCTTATAATTCCAGTACTCGGGTATCCGGTAATCTATAGGGGCGTTTACCGTAACCGGCCAGCGCACACATGCGGTAGTTTTACCCGCTTTGTGCATAGCATCCCAAAGGGTTGGCGATTTGATGAGGCTGTAATCCCAATACCACTTACCTGTTGCACCTTCTGCCTCAAACGGTGTGTTGTAGTATATGCCGTGTTTTGCCGGGGTAACGCCGGTTATCATGGTAGTATGGTCCGGGTAAGTTACCGACGGGAACACGGGGTTTAAGCCTTGTGCAGCAATACCATTCTTCATTAATTCCCTTACCGTAGGCATAGCATAATTAACGCTATCCAAGTAAAACTCGGGCCTAAAGCCATCTACCGTTACCAGTATTACATACTTTGCCTGCGGGGCTTGTGCAACGGCGCTTTGTTTTAAACCTAATAGCGCGGTTAGCGCTATCAGGGTACTATAGATGTTTCTTTTCATGTTGATGTTAATTAAAATCCGTAACGCAGGCCTAACTGAAACTGGTAAGGGTTACCGCTTAGGTTTGATACCCCGGCGTTGGTGTTAACCGTATATACATACTCTTGCTTGGTAGCATCAAAGCTTTTGATGTTGTAAATAGAGGTTGCACCAAGGTTGTGGTTTACCCCCCATTTCTTATTAAGCAGGTTGCTTACGTTAAACAAGTCGACAGACAACTCTACGTATTGCTTTTTAGCAAAGTTGATTTTCTTGATCAGCCTTAAATCTACTACACCGTAAAAAGGGTTAACACCACCGTTACGTTCGGCTATTTTACCAAAGCTGTTACGGATGTATTCTTTCATACCTTTTTCAACCTTAGGGTTGTTAAGGATAGCGTTGATACCATCTTTAAGATATTGAGGGGTTGATGCGGCGTTAGGGTCGTAAATGTAGGCCAGGTCGTTGCTGGCAACAAAGTCGCCGTTTACGTTTCCGTTCACATATAACGAGTAGCGGGTACCGCTTAAGCCCGAGAACCTTACACCGGCGCTAAAGCCATGGAATGTTGGCGAGCTGCCGTAAGCCACAATTTTGCTCCTGAACTGGTTGTCGGAATAGCTCATGCCGCCAAGGTTGCGCGGGTCGTCTTTTACGTATTGTACCAAGGTGGCTGTGTTTGCCACGTTACCATTGTAAGAGGTGTTGTCTTTAGTTTGGTTCCAGGTATATGACACCGAAATTTCTCCCTGTTTGTAATATTTATAATCGGCATCAAATACAAAAGCCATTTGGTTTACCTTACCAACGCTTTGCAACTCTAACACGCGGCCAACTTCGGTAGTTTTGCGGCCTTGTGTCCAGTCTACGGTACCATTATCTGCCTTAATGCTGCTTGCAGGTACGTACACTCCCCTGTTATCTTCTGCAGCAATACGGAAGTAAGGATTGTCTACCATGTTTTTATCGAGGTAGGTGTAGTTGTTACGGCCAAGGCTTAAGTACCCACTTGCCGTAACCCTGAAGTTTTGCGCGAAGAAGTGCGAGTAAGATATGTTGGCTTTATAAACAACCGGTACTTTGGCGTCTTTACCATTCATGTTAATGGTAGCCAGCTTTTGTATAGCGGGATTATTAAGCAGATCTAAACCGGGCGCGGTTGATGGATCGTTCCGGTACGCCGGGAAGTTTGGTGTTGGTATCAAAGCCGCGTTTGTAATATCTACCCCCACAATGTGCGAACCATCAAACAACATATTGTTGATCATAGAGTACGGGTTTAACGCCGAACCTAAGATACCGCCGCCTAAACGGATAATATCTTTGCCATTCTGGCCAACATCCCATGTTGCCTGTACCCTTGGCTGTACCTGGAAAGTTGCAAGCTTATTAGCGGTGTTTAATCCAAGTGTATTGTAAACAGCCTGGTTAAAATTCGCGTGGTCAAGGTAAGTGGTATAATCGGCACGGATACCGGCCGTTAAATCAAAGCCCGGGAATAAGGTTGTTTGTACCTGCGCGTATACGTTTGGCGCAAGAATGTTAAACTTTATATTCCTGTCTGATGATGTGTAGATGTCCCTCGCGTAACGGTACGGCGTAAGATTATCAAAATTAGTGAGGCCGGTAAAATAGAAACGACCGTTTATTTCGCTACCATAAATAGAGTTTTGGTTGGTGAAGGTTAAGCCACCACCAAAAGTAAAGTTGTATTTCCCTTTTGTCCAGTAAACGTTATCGGTCAATTGGGCAACATTGTTGTTAAAATAATCACCGCCGTAACGCTGGCCACCTAACTGTATGGCAGTAGAATAGCTTGAGCCATCGGCCGCTTTAGACGATATATTTTGAACAATGGCACGCGGGATATTATCCTCAGGTAGCTGGCTGTTTGCAAACAGTTTGTTGTACTCCCAATAATGCTGAACCTTTAATTCGTTGGTTAAATTAGGGCTTAGTATGGTACGTAATGAAGCCATCACGCTGTTATTTAAACTTTTTCGTGTGCTGTAAACTTCATACAGATTGATGGCGGTGTTATCGCCGTCTGATTGATTGTCCAGATCGTAAATAAAGTTATCGCGGATGGTAAATAAGTTCTTGGGGTTTATCTGCCAGTCGATACGGGCGAAACCCGCGTGGGTGTTCTTAAACTTATCAAACTGACCAAATTGCGGTGAGCTTGCCACGCCATATTTGTTACGGGCTATGGTTAAATAATTATCTAAAGTAGCTTGTGTTACGTTAAAGCGCTTTTCGTCATCTGCCGCCTGTATGTTGGCAATGTACAATGGCCTTGAATCGGCCTGGTGATCCCACGCTATAAAAAACTGGGCTTTATCCTTAACAATTGGGCCACCTAACGAGAAACCGTACTGGTAGGTAGAGAATGCCTGGTTACGTTTCAAACCGTTAAGGCCGTATGGGCTCGATAACCAGTTGGCACGCGCGTAAGTAAAGGCACTACCGGATAGTACGTTTGTACCCGATTTAGTTACCGTGCTGATAGTACCGCCACCTGCATTACCGTAGGTAACATCGTACTGGTTGGTTACCACCTGGAACTCCCTTACCGCTTCAAGCGAAATAGAGTATGCCCCGGTTGGCTGCCCGCCCGATATGGTACCCCTTGCCGCCATACCATCAATAGTATAGTTGGTTGCCGATGCAAGCTGGCCGCTTAAGCTACTGCCCGCGCTAAGTGGCGACAAGTCTGCCAGGGAGGTAAAGTTACGGCCGTTAACAGGCAGCTTTGCAATATCTTTAGCGGTTACCGCGGTTGCCGAGCCAATGTTCTCTATCTTGTTTCGGGTTGATGGCGCCTTAATTTCAACAGCGTTAAGCTCCTGTACCTTTTGCTCCATCACAAACGATACCTGTAGCAAATCGCCCTGGTTTAGGGCGTAACCGGTTTGTTTTTGGGTAGCCAGGCCCATAGCTTCAACTGTAATGCTATAGGGCGAACCTAAAGGAAGCTCCTTTAACAGGAAAGTTCCTTTTGAGTTTGATGTAGCCTTAATGGTAAAACCGGTAGACTCATTTTTTACGGTAACGGTTGCATTCGGCAACAATGCGCCGCCTGCATCAGATACCTTACCGGAGATACCGGCCAAGTTGGTTTGTGCCATAGCCGCCGTTACCAGCAGTAAATTAAACAGGCAGGCAAGCCATATTTTTTTGAGGAATTGTTTTTTCATGCTTAATAGTTGTGAGTTTTAATTAAGCGCAAAAATGTGTGGGTAATGTTAACGGCAGATTTGCCTATGATTACTGTTATATGGTGATTAGTTTAATTAAAGATTAACGCCTTAACAAGCACCCTGACTTTTAATAACAAAAGCTTTTTATTGCAACAATAATAGTATTACACAAAAAAGCCTTTCAGCGATAGGCTGAAAGGCTTTTTTAATGTTTATTGCTATTGCTTACAACAACAGCCCCTTCAAATCAGCCGGAGAATAGTTGATGGATTTCAAGGTTTTATTATCCGCCGTGCGGAACACTAAAAATTTAGATTCCTCTTCTTTATAATGTGCTTCGCTCCCGTCTTTTTTAAGGTAATGGGCAATGGTTTCGTTTGCTTCTTCGATGGTGTTACAAGCCTTGCTCATGTTAGAGCGGTGTACTTCGTCAAACAGCGCTTTAAATTTTTCCCCAAGGCCAAACTCAAGTATTGCGCCTGCAAGTACATATTGTATATCGCAAAGGGCGTCGGCAATCTCAACCAGGTTATTATCTGCAATGGCTTCCTGAAGCTCTTTTACCTCTTCGGCCAAAAGTGCAACGCGCAGGTCGCAACGTGCTTTTGATGGAATAGTTGGCTCATCAAGAACCGGGTGTTTAAACGTTTTATGAAATTCGGCAACCTGGTTTAACGGCGATGCTTCCTGCATGGTGTAATAGCTTTATGGGTGTTAATGATTAAGCCAAAGCTAATAATTTTTGAAGCTTTTTACAGCGGAATTGTCAAACCTGCCAGCGGCCATAAAACCTGCTTTAAAAACTGCTCATGAAATAGCAGCGGCATAGGTGCAACCAGCCAAAAGAATACCCAGATACGGGCTAAAATTTTATTTTGAAGGAAATTGATCCTGTTTACTCCTAACACTTTCTCTGCCAATACCAAAGTGCCCTGTATTACAAAGTATAGGGTTGGCAAACCATAACCACTGTTTACGGGTACGCTCAATGCCAATTCGTGCAACAGGCCCGAGAACACAAATGCGATCATGAGCGCGGCGCCGCTCCCCACCTTAATTTTTAGCGGACGAAAGATAGCTATTGATGTCATCTCACTAAAGGCGATGTTCCAGCGTTTGCTCCAAAGCTCGGTTAGGCTAAGGGCTTTTGCCGGCTGGCGAAACAGGTAATAGGTATTTACGCCTGAGAACCGCCACATGCCAGCGCTGATACCTAACATACCGAAATGCAATATCAGGCTAAAAGCTATCAACAGTATGGCACTCACTAACACATACGTAAGCTTTGCATTTAAATAATGATGGACAACCAAATGAGCTAAGCCCACCAACAACCCTCCTATTATTATCCGGCTGATACCAAACCTAACCATAGCCCATGCATTTGGCAGCGGAGGGTTGCCCAAAGTTTCAAATGGTTCGGCACGCATGCCTACCCATCCTATGGCATAAACTATCCATTGCCTAAAACTAAGGGTCAAAGGTTTATGGCTATAACGCTCCGTTACGGCTATAACCTTCATACCGCTGAATGTAGTTGCTATGATAGTGAGCATCTGCAATATGGGATGTTCATGTATAAATAAAAAGTGTATAAGCAGTATCGTTAAAATTAGTGTAAGCCAACCTGCCAAAACAAGTTTGTGTTTAATAAATTGATAGCCCAATACAATAATGGTGAGGTTTATGAGACCGAAGGCTTCGAGATGCAGGAACAGCAGGCTATTCATATCTGTTTAAAATTAACATAAAACGCGTAACTATAAATTATACTAAGAGATATAAACAGTGTAACTAAAGTTACTTCGGCAAGCTTGTGCCATTTACCTTTAGGGAAGCTCAGCCTGTCGAAATAAAAGAATTGCACCAAAACGCGGGAGATCCAGTAAGCGGCAATAAACCCGGTTACAAATCCCGCCAATACCGAGCCATTCAAAAGTTCGGAAGAGGCAAACAAGGACACAAAACCAAAGCATAGATTGGTGACCAGTATATACCCGGCATACGTCCAAAACATTTGTTTAATAAGTGTTTGAACTTTAGCCAGCTCTACATTAAACTGTAATACGCCTGGTACGCCAAGGCTGCCAACAACCAGTACTATCTGTGCCAGTCCGGCAATTTGCACGGCATCTTGTATAGTGATCATATTTGTTTCCATATCCCCCTGCTTAAAGTATAGCAAATGTAAAACAAATTCATAAAGTTTCAATAATTACTGAAAATATAATTCATATTTAACTATGAGTACACTTAGAGATTATGATAGCAGCTTCTCACCATAAAAGCGTACTTTTGCAATGCTTTACAACTGTTCATACAAACTCTCCGGCGCATGGATATCAATCATAACAAATACCTCGGTACAAAACAAAAAGCGCTTGCCATTAATCTCGACCCTGCTATCTATGGATCTTTTGCCGAGATTGGTGCCGGGCAGGATGTGGCGGCCAACTTTTTTAAAGCGGGTGCATCATCGGGCACAATAGCCAAAACCATGTCGGCTTATGATATGACCTTTTCTGATGCCATTTACGGTTCACAACAGGTAAAGCGTTATGTAACCGAGCAACGCCTTTTAGCCATGCTGGAAAAGGAGTATGACCTGCTGATAGAGCGCCTTGCCGAGCAACGCGGTCACAATACTACCTTCTTTGCCTTCTCTGATACATTTTCGGCGCTTAACTACTTTAAAACGAACGATGGCCACGGTTGGATGGGTGTCCGTTTCCAGTTAGAGCCAAACGGCAAATACCAGGATGTGCTGCTGCACGTAAAACTGTTAGATAATCATAACAACCTGCAGCAACAAGCTGTAGGTGTTTTAGGTGTAAACCTTATCTACGCTTGCTTTAACTATTACAAACAACCCCTTAGTTTCCTGCTATCGCTGATGGACGACCTGTCTAAAGACAGGATCCAGATAGATATGATCCATTTTGAAGGGCCAGCGTTTACAAAGGTTGATAACCGTTTAATGAGCCTTTACCTTGTAAAATACGGTTTTTCTGACGCGGCCTTGTTTGGCCCTAACGGCAAAAACAGGCAGCCAAGCGAGGTATTATACAAAAAGCATATTGTAGTTGTACGCGGCCGTTTCCGCCCGGTAATTAATGTGCATATGGATATGCTAAATACCGGGGTTAAGCAGTTTTTAGATGAACCGGATGTAGACAGGAATAATGTGGTTGTAATAACCGAGCTAACCCTGCAATCGTTAAAGGAACGCGATGCCGATGAGAATGCCGAAATTGACGAAAAGGACTTTCTGGACCGTGTAGATATACTTTGTTCGCTCGGGCAAAACGTACTGATATCGAACTTTCATGAGTATTACAAACTGGTGGCCTATCTCTCAAAAATTACCAAACTTAAAATGGGCGTGGTATTGGGTTACCCTAACTTAGAGTATATTTTTACCGAAGAGCATTATCAAAACCTGCCTGGCGGCATCCTGGAGTCGTTTGCTACATTGTTTAGCCGTAAGGTAAAGGTGCTGATATACCCTACCCTGCGCGACGGCCAGATCTGGAATAGTGAAAAGTTTACCCTGCCCCCGCATCTAATAGACCTGTACCAATACCTAATAGCTAATAACAAGATAGAGGACATTAAAGACTATAATAAAAACAACCTTAACTTTCAAACAGATAAGGTTTTGCAACTGATAAAGGAAGGCGCTGCCGGGTGGGAAGAATTTGTACCTGCCGAGGTTGCAGCCATCATTAAAGACAGGTGCCTGTTTGGTTATGCCTGCGAAATAAAAAGCGATAGCACTACCGCCCAATTACCCGGTTTAAGCGCATAAAACAGCCCGGCTGCTACTTGGCAACCAGGCTATTTAATGTAACACAAATTATTGAGCGGTAAACTTAAAGCTGTGGATGATAACCTCAAAAGGCTTATCATCTGTTGGTGCCAGGCCTTTAAATAACCAAAGATTTATAAGCACCGGCATAGCCACATTGCTGATAGATACTGCCGGGCTCTTAAACTCCTTACTCATAAACAGGTTATCCCTCGGTTCATCGTTAACATGGCCATAGAGGGTTTTAAATGTAACGCTGTTAGCCGTACGGATAAATTTGTGGGTGGTATAAGTACCGTTTGGCGATGTAAATTCGGTGCTGTAACTGGTATGCTTTGGCGGGCCACCCACTTTCGGGTATACCGTGTAGTTTAGGTTGGGATATTCACTGTTGCCCCAACGCGCAAATTCAATGTCTATCTCATCGCGCGCATCAGTTCCCGAATAATCAAACAGGCCAAGCACCAGGTTTTTATCAAACTTATCTACATCGGCATCTATCTGCCATTGGTATGTGCCCATACCAAAGCTTACTGTACTGGCAACTTCGGCACATTCCCAGCGGCCGGTGGTTGCATTTTTGCTAACTTTTAAGTGCAACCATCCGCTGCCATCTACCCAAACGTTGTTGCCGCTCCAGTAATTTGGCCCCGGCCCTGTTGCTTCTGCCGGTTCTTTTACATGCCAGGTGTAGCCACTCCATTTAATGGTTTTGCCCTGCGCGTTAGCATTCTCAACTAATGCCGACAGCAACAATGTAAATACGATAACATATATTCTCTTCATGGCGTTTACTTATTTTAGTCCGGTAGCAATAGCTAACATTAACGAGTTTGCATCTTGTGTATCGTAGTCGCCGCCCCACAGGTAGGCGCCCTTAAATGGATTGGCTTTTATGTAAGCCGTCTTCGCGGTAACCAATGGCACACCGTTATAATACACCCCCTTGCCGGATTTATCGGTAAACTCTTTACCGGCAGCTGTTGGGTCTGCGGTTAAAATATCTTTGTAGGTCATGTAATCATACGACCCCCAGCTTTCGTTATTACCGGCCGCGTTTAAAGCGTTATAACGCAAACCAAATGCAGGCATGCCAATAACCAGTTTGCTTGCCGGCAAATGGAAATTCGTCCAGATAGCGGCACCGTCTTTCATAAATTGTAAACTCGACGACTGGCCAACCGGTGCATCGGGCCCAATGTGGATGTTATCTTCAAACGCGTGTACGTTTATCCAGTCAAAAGCCGAAAGGTCCGGGTAGCTCCAATGCATATAGTTTACCGTGGCGGTAAGCGTTAGTATAGCAGTTGGCGGTAATGCCGCTTTAAGTTCGGCCGCGAATGGCGCTATGGCAGCCATATTGGCATCGGCATTACCCGAGTTAATGTCTGTCATCATAATATCAACCCCATCCATTTGTTTGGCAGCTACATAAGCTTTAACCAGCCCAACCAGCTTGGTACGTTTGGCAGGGTCGCGAATGGCGGTACCAAAATCGTTGGTTTCGTAAATAGCCCATCCATCAATACCCGATAACCTGCCACTGATGCCCATAATAACAGGCACACCGGCAATATGGGCACGTGCTACAATCTCTCTTGCTTTTTGCCCCGGTTCGCCGGGCGAAGTATCCAAATCACCCTCGGGAGATACCAAACCAATTTTATAGGCCACATGGGTAACGTTTTTAAAATTAACATTAGCAGCTGTAGCATCCTGTGTTAGGTACGACATGGCTATCTTGGTATATGGCTTAAAGGTATATGTAGATGGGTTAACCAAAACCTTGGTACTCCTAACACTCGAATCGCCATTGTATGACACTTTAAGCTTAACGGTAAATTCGCCTCCCTTAGTTGGCGCAAATGCAAACCTCTTATCTTTGGATACCTCTACCCCATCAACCATCCAGCTAACGGTGGCTTTACCCGCCGGTGTAATTTCGATACCATTAAATTTAGCGGTATCACCTTCGTTGATGATCTGCGCGCCCGAAAACTCCCTAAGGATGTCAAATATCCTTGGTTGAAGCGGGTTATTGTCTTCCTGTTCCTTGGCGATGTCTTTTTTACATCCGGCGCTTAATGCAACCAGGATCACCAGCAGGAACGATAATCTTTTATAAATCTTTTCCATTTTCATTTATGATTTAATATGCTTTTATCCTTATTTTTTTGCTGCCTTAACTTCGGCATCAATCGTATTCAATAGTGAGTTTGTACCGGCATCGTCCTGTAATAATTGCCAAACCATTACACCACCGGCTTTTTGTAAAGCAAGCGTGGTTTTACTTTTAATAGTTGGCAGGCCATTGTAGTAGATAGTGCCACCCGCAGTTACAGTTACCTCGTCCTTGGTTTCGGCCCCGGGGTACTTTTTGATAATATCTGCAAATGCCATATCCTCGGGCACGCCATTGCCGAAACCATAACCGTAAAAAGGTAATCCAAGGCTTAGTTTTTCTTTAGCGATACCGCGTGCGCCGCCCCAGTAATCAAGGTCATCAACCGCCATTGAATAGGGCGAATGCTGGCCCGGCTTCTCCGGTTTCCACGGCCCCGTTTTGTCGTACGACATGATATTAATAAAGTTGAACTGTGCCAGCGCCTTATCAGTATATTGTGTTGCATAAACTGTTGCAATAGCCGTTGTAAGCAGCTTGCCCTTAGGTTTTAACAGTGCTTGCAACTCTACCACAAAAGCTTCGTAATTGGCATCTACAAAGTGGCCCTCCAGATCAACGTCTATACCATCAAGGTTATATTGAGTGGTTAATGATGCTATGCTGCCAACCAGTTTGGCGCGGCTGCTTTTATCTGCAATTAGCTTGGTATAATACTCCGGCGCAAGCCCCCCGCCTATTGATGCTAAAACCTTTACGTTTTTAGCATGTGCTGCTGTAACCAATTCCTTTAACCCGCTAAGCGTGCTAAAAGCGCCATTGGCATCAGGGTTAATAAATGCGATATTAAGGTGGGTTATTTTGCTAAAATCAAACTGAATAGCCCGGCCATCTACCACATTATATTCGCGCAGGTAACCAACCACCCTGAACGAGGCAGCGGCAACCGGTTTTTTATCATCGTCTGTCTTCACTCCGGACCGCGCAGTTTTTTTACAGCTGCACATAAGGGCTAACAGTAAAACAGCACACCAAATATTTCTTCCCATTATTTTCATCATCCCATCTATTATTGTTTATCCCACCAAACGCGTGCTGTCCAGTCATCAATTCCTCCGTTTAACTTGGCAATTGCCTTATTAATGTTGGCAGCGTTTTGCTCAGTTTCGGTTAGCGGATATTCAAACCTGCGTGGCGTAGTTGTGGTGGTAGATTCGTTGGTGATTGCCGGGGTTAACTCGGGGAAGCCTGTACGGCGCCAGTTAGCAAATGCCTCGGGGCCGTTCAATAACAAAGCTATCCAAAGCTGTGTATCAATAGCCTTTAACTCGTTACCCGGCGCAAGAGGGTTATCTGTTCTAAAGTTTTGGATCTGGGTATCTGTAATAACCGGCCCGCCTTTAAACAAAGCCAGTTGTTTCATAGCCGCGGCAACACCATTCTCGTAGTGGGTTTTGGCGTTTGCGCCTAAGCTTAAGTTCCATCGTTGCGACGCCTCAGCTAACAAAAGCTCCGTTTCGGCATAAGTGATGTGAAAATATGGCGCGTCGTTAGTTATCATCCAGTTAGCCAATTGTACTTTTTGTCCATTGTTTGGCACCTGCACTTTACGGCCACCGCCAAGGTCAACCTCAACCGCACCTAAAAAATCATCATAGTTGTATTTACCTGGGCCAACGCCAATAATGCCAACACCAGCTGCTCTTAAAGCGTCGCTTACATCAAGCCTTTCCGACGGTTTGTCGGGGTTAACCCAGTAATTACGTGCAATAGGCACTAAACGAGGGTCGTTGGCATCTTTTAAAGCATTTAATAAAGTGCTGCATATACGTGGGCGGCCCTCATCGGGGTATTGATTAATAGCCACCGAAATGCCATTACCGCGAATATCGGCATAACTGTTTTGCACATCGGCATGACGGGTTATACAATTATCATCCGCACTGGTAAATACACCCGCAGTATAAGCGGCCTGCACTTCGGCCTTGGCCTTTTCAGGATCAACCTTGCTCAGCCTCATGGCTAAACGCAGGTGTAACGAATTAGCGAATTTTTTCCAGGCGGCGGTATTGCCCTGGTAAAAAATATCATTGGCAACATTGTCTTTAGAAGGATTCAACTGTGCCGAGGCTTCTTTAAGCTCTTTAAAAAAGTCGTTGTAAATATCCTGCTGCGCATCAAACTCCGGGCGTATAATGCCGGCTATATAACCCTTACCTGCCTGCGAATACGGAATATCACCGTAAAGATCGGTCATGCGGGCAAATATGTACACCTTCATGATACGACACATGGCATTAAGATTGGTCTTAAGCGGGTCTTTTGAAGAACGCTCTACCGCATCAACAATGTTCAAAACGTCGTTAGGGTAACCAAGTTCCCAAAGTTCGGACATGTATTGCCTGTTCTTCACATATTCAAAACCGTAACGGGTGTAATAAGCGCCACCTATTTGCTGCACCAACGGCATGGTCATGATGATGCTGGTACGTTCGTTTATGGTTAGCTCGCCCGAAAAACGCAGCTGCGTAAGCACCAGTTGGTTCACCGGGTCGAGGTTGCTCGACTTGGTGGGGTCGGTATTCATGTCACCAAAATCATTAAACTTTTTACAGGATGCCGATAGGGTGGCAACCGCGAAAAGCATGATGGCTATTTTGTTTATATATCTTTTCATATTTATATGATTATCAATAGTATATATCTTTTGTTAGAATTTCACGTTCAGGTTAAAGCCCCAGCTTTTTCTTGATGGTAACGAGCCGTACTCAAGGCCCTGGCCATTACCATTATTGTAGTTAGAGTCGGGGTCAACATTAGGTACATTTTTATGTATGATGAACGGGTTACGGCTAACCAATGCTACCGACATATTTTTGATGCCCCACTTTGATGAAATTGCACTTGGGATATTATAGCTAAGGGTTATTTCGCGCATTTTAATATAGCTCGCATCGTAAATAAACGGCGTTGCCACGCCATTACCATCGCTATAGTAATTAGCCCAATATATTGACGGGTCTACCGCTTTGGTGTTTTTAGCATAAATAGGTTTGCCCGAGCCATCAACACCTGTTTGTACTACGCCCTGCGGAACGTAGCCCCTAACGTTGCCAGCCGCCGCCCATTGCTCGCTGCTCATACCCGCGGTTTGGCGTGCTTCTTCAGATGCTATCCACTCGGCTCTGCCCGGTAAGGTAATTAAACTGGACCCGCGTATCACGTTGAACAGGTTTGTCATTGAGAATAAGCTTGCGCCATGTTTTACATCCACAACAAAGCTTAAACCAAAGTTTTTGTAGTAGAACTGGCTGCTTAAACCGCCTGTCCAGCTCCAGGTTCCTTTACCTAAAACTTCGCGGTCTACCGTTTGCAGCGGCGCAAGGGTAACCGGGTCAAGTACGGCGTTGCCCTCATCATCTTTTTGGCCGCCGTAACCTAATATGGCGCCGTAAGCCGTGTTTGGCCTTGCTACAACTGATGTACCCAACCAACGGGCATCAGATAAGGTTAAATAAGGTATGCCCTCTGCAAGCGACTCTACATTATTGACGTTACGCGCAAAGTTCACATTCAAGTCCCAGCTAAAATCTTTGGTAACAATTGGCTTGGCGTTTAAAGCTATCTCGATACCTTTATTGCTTATGACGCCTGCATTTACAGATTGCTGCGGGAAGCCGGATGATAACGCGATGTTAACGGTGTTGATCTGATCCCTTGATTTAGAAGTGTAATATGTTACATCCAAACCTATCCTGTCTGCAAAAAATTTCAGGTCAGTACCTACTTCAAATGAACGGGTGCGGGTTGGCACCAGGTGCGATGGCAAAATGGTAGTTGCTATGCCTCCCAATGGAATGCCATTAAATGTTTGCGGATTAAGCTGATAGGTAGGATTCAATTGGTATGGATCGGTATCGCTACCCACTTCTGCAGCCGAAGCCCTTAACTTACCAAACGAGAGTATGGATTTAGGGATCTTAAACGCGTCGGTAAATACAAAGCTTGCAGACACTGATGGATAAGTGTACTCATTATTATCTGTAGGCAGGGTTGATACCGCGTCGCGGCGTACCGTTGCGTCTAAGTATAAATAACCTTTGTAACCGGCACTTAACAAGCCATATACAGAACGGGTTTCGCGCCCCCTTGGCGGGATCTGCACAATGGTTTTGTCGGAAAAACTGTTTGAGCTAACCACATCTGTTGCTACCTGGTTAATATATGAACCTGTGTAACCGGGGTTAAAGCTGTGAGATATACTCGCGCCGACACGGGCAGATAAATTAAGAGATGGTGTTACCTGCTTTTGCGCGGTTAACAACATATCAGCCTCTGTAGTTTGTACCTTTTGATTGGTAGTTTCTAACCTTCCGGTTAAGGAACCCGGTGTAGAACGCGGGCTAAATTTCTCGTAATCAAAATAGGTAAAATCTGTTGAGGCACGGCCCTGCAGGTTTAGCCAGCTGGTAAAAACATAATTGGCCTGCAACCCGCCAATCATACGGTTCTTTTTGGTGCGGTTGGTCATTTCATTGATCACCCAATATGGGTCAAGCCGGTACTGGCCACCGCCCCATTCAACATAGTTACCTTCAATATCTTTATACCCGGTTTTAAAGTAGGCCTGGTCTACGTTGTTAGCCAACCCGATAAAGTTGTTACCGATGTTACCCGGGTCGTCTGCCAGTGAAGGGCGATTTTTTACATTCTCGTTCATGTACATCACCCTTGCCTCAACCGTAAGGTTTTTACCAAACTTAGAGCTGCCTGTAAAGTTGAATGTGTTGCGGCGCATGTTGCTGCCGGGTACAATATCGTTATTACGAAGATCGGAAATGGATAAACGGAAATTGCCTTTATCGCTTGAGTTTGATAGCGCGATAGTATTGGTAAAAGTTGAACCCGTGCGGAAGAAGTCCTGGATGTTATTTTTTACCAGCGCGTAAGGGCGGTACACGCCATCGAAACCTATTACCTGTAAGTTTGGGTCTAACCGGGGGCCAAAGTTGTTAAACAGGGTGTTTTTGGCCTGCGCGGCATCTATCACCAACTGCTCGGAACTTCCTTGCCCGTAAATGAACTGGTTACCGTCTAATGTGGTTAGCTGCTTCTCAAAAGATGATGTGCTGTTAAATTCGATACCCAATTCTTTACGCTGGCCACCCCTTTTGGTAGTTATTAAAATAACACCGTTGCCTGCACGGCTACCGTAAAGCGCTGATGCCGAAGGACCCTTCAATACACTTATTTTATCTACATCATCGGGGTTAATGGCCGAGATGGCATCGCCAAAATCTTGTCCGCCCGAATACTTGCCGCCGCCTACCTGGCCGTAGTTAGAGTTGTCAATAGGCACGCCATCTACCACGTATAACGGCTGATTATTGCCGGTAATGGTTGTATTACCACGGATAATAACCCTCGACGAACCTGCCGGGCCACCCGCGGTACTATTGATAATTAAACCGGGCACTTTACCCGCAAGCGAGTTCATGACGTTAGTTTCGCGGGCTTTCTTAAGATCGTTACCGTCAACCTCAGCAAAAGCGTAGCCTAAAGCACGCTGCTCGCGTTTAATACCTAATGCGGTTACCACTACCGTTTTTAATTCGGTGCTACCCGGCTTAAGGTTGATGATTACAAATTTTACGTTTTCGCTGGCAATGACAGATGACGATTCAAAACCCAGCATCCTGAAAGTTATGACATCGCCCGTATTGGCTTCTACAGCAAACTCGCCCGCACTATTGGTCACCGCCGACTTGTCGTTTTTAGTATTTACTACAGTTACGCCCGGTAACGGCAACTTATCCGAATCGAGCACCTTGCCTTTTAGTGTAAATGCTTCGGCGGTACCGGGATTGTTTTTAAGCGCCTGTATCATTACCGTTTCGCCGGCAATTTTGTACCTGACGTTTATCTGGCTTGCCAGGGCGTCAATAACATCGTTCAGTTGCTTGTTGGTTACCTTAAGGTTTATCCTGCGTTTAAAATCAACATCGGCAGGGTTGTAAGAGAAATGCACCTTAGTGGCATCCTCAATTTGCTTAAATACTTTTTCAACCGGCTGGTTTTGCCAGTTAAAAGAGTAGAGCGCCACTGTGGGAGTGGACTGGGCAAATGCGCTGGTATAAATAACCAGGAATACTGCCCCCATCATCCTCAGTAACATTTTAGAAAAAAAACGTTTAGCGGGTAGTTTTTTCAGCATAGTTTAAAAGTTTAGGGTACGTTGATTGTGATATGGTTTAGTTTTAGAATACAAGTTTTATGGTATTGCCATTGTGCGTATAGGTAAATTTGTTTACAAAGCCAATGGCATCAAGTACATCGGTTAAGCTTTTGTTAGTGAACTGGCCGGTAAACATTATTTTGTCTGTCTGCTTCTCGTCGGCTTTAATAAGTACACCATATGTCTTAGCTATTTTGTCTACTATCTCCTTAAAATCGGCGTTTGTAAACACCAGCCTGCTGTTTCTCCAGTTTTGTATCTCCAACTGGTCGAAGTTAGTTTTAGTGAAATTTTTATCGCCCTCAGCTAATACAACCTGTTGCCCGGGAATCAATATCTGGTCGGCAATATTTGATTGAGATTGAGTAGCCTCAACCTTAACCTTACCTGTTGATAGCATTACACTCGCGCTTTTGGCATCGGCATAACTGCTTACCTTAAACGAAGTACCTAAAGCGGTGGTGGCGGTTTTATTGGTTAACACTACAAATGGGCGGGTTTTATCTTTAGTTACCTCAAAAAATGCCTCACCCGTTAAAAGCACATGGCGGTCATCCTTATTGTAATCGTTAGCCATTTTTAGTGAGCTCGATCCGTTAAGCGTTACGGTTGTGCCATCGGGCAAAACCACCACTTTTCGGTTGCTAAAGTTTGTTTGGGCTACAAGGTGATAGTTATTGGCTGTTGCCCGGCTATACAATACCGCGCCCGATAAAGGAGTATTGTAGCGGTATAAACCATAACCAATAGCCAGAACAAGTAATGTGGCGGCAACAGCAATGCGCGGTAGCCATAAGCGCCGAACATTTGTGGAACCTAAAGCTTTTGTTTGGAGCTGCTCGGCAGCTATTGATGCCTTGAGCTTTGCCAGTGTCTCCTGCTTTTCTTCCTTACTAATTTTTATGCTTAGTAAAAGGCACAGCTCGCGCGCATCGGTAATTTTCTTTTTCAGCAGAGGTTGCGTAAGGATAACATTTTCCCAATGTGCTTTATCGGCATCATTAAGTTCGTAGCAATAATTAATAAAGCTCTCGTCAGTTAAAAAATCCTCGACATTAAAATTTGTATAGTCCATTAAGTTGGTATTTACACACAAGTGCAATATATTATTCTTTTTTACCAAAACTTTTTAAAATTATTTACAAAGATTTTACATACCTTCATCATAGCTTAACATATACTGTTAAACTACTTAGACATTAGACAGATGGGTACCAAAACAGAAAAGGTTAAAAAAAATTGGGGGTTGCTGGTACAAGGCGATCAGCAAGGCCTTTACGCCTGTTTTGATATTTTTTATGACGACCTGTACCGCTTTGGCGTTTGCATGTATAAGAACCCCGAATTGGTTAAGGAGAGCATTAATAACCTTTTTATTGAGCTTTGGCGTATACAGGACAAACTTTCGGCAGTACAAAATGTACAGCAATATGTACTTACAATATATAAGCGCATACTTTACAAAACCTACCAGCAGTATAGCCGCGATACGTTTACTACCACTTTAGAAGAGGCAGATGTAGAAGCCGGAGCAGCCGAGCAACCTTACGAAAACATCCTGATAGCCAGCCAGCAGGACGAGATCACCAAAAAACGGCTGCAAAGGGCCCTTAACCAGCTTACCCCCCGCCAGATAGAGATTGTGCAGATGCGTTATTTTGACCAGATAAGTTTTTGCGAGATAAGTGAGCGCACCGGCCTTACCGAGCGTACCATTTACAACACCCTGCATAATGCTATTAAAGTTTTAAGGGATGTGTTCTTGCTGGCGCTGATAATTAAGCTACTAAGCTAAATGGCTAAATATTTAATAATAATGTAGATTAATTTGGTAGATATTATTACTATTAAAATTATTGATACATTTCTTTATTAAAAGCAAAATAAACTATATTTAGCAAACTAACTATTATACTGATTTCTTGGATTGAAAACTATTAGCCGACGAGATTTTTTAGGCAAGGGCGCTATGCTTGCAGGCGGCACCTACCCCGCCATGATGGCTTTAGGCCTTTTACGCCCTGCCCCCGCACACGCTTTTAATTTAGAGGGAAACGGGAACGGCAAACACATTGTAATATTGGGCGCAGGTTTAGCCGGCATGACCAGCGCTTATGAACTTACCAAGCTTGGCTACCGCTGCACTATATTAGAAGCGCGCGTGCGTACAGGCGGACGTTGTTGGAGCATCCGCAACGGCAGTACCCAAACAGAAACTGATAAACCAACCGCTACCGCACGTTTTGACGAGGGCCAATACTTTAATGCCGGCCCATCGCGCATACCACACAACCACGAGCTTACGCTGCATTACTGTAAAGAACTGGGCGTACCGATACAGGTTTATAATAACGTAAACGAGGGCGCATATTATTTTGCCGAGGGCAAGGGCCCACTCTCAAACAAAAAAATAAAAGTGCGTGAGGTACATAACGACATTCGCGGGTATATGAGCGAAATGCTGGCCAAGAGCATCGATCATGGTGGGTTAGATGGCGCGCTTACCAAAGAAGACGCCGAGAAGGTTATTGAATACCTGAAAGCCGAAGGCGGATTGGATGTTGATAAACTTTACAAAGCATCAGCACGGCGCGGCTATACCGAAATGTATGGCGCGGGAGATAAACCCGGCAAAATTGGAGACCCGCATAAACTGGCAGAGCTGATCCACTCCGGCCTGATGGACCCAGATTTTTATAACGTGGCTGAATATACCTACGAGTTACAGATGACGATGTTCCAGGCGGTTGGCGGCATGGATAAGATAGCAACGGCATTAGAGAAAAAAGTAGCCCCATTTTTAAAGATGGGTGCTGAGGTAACCGACATAACAAATCTGCCCGAAGGTGTAAAGGTTTTATATACTGATGCCACAGGTAAACACGAACTTAATGCAGACCTGTGCATTTGTACCTTACCATTGCCCGTATTAAGTAACATTAATCATAATTTTTCGGCTGATGTAAGCCGTGCTATAGATTATATTGGCTACATCCCCACCGGGAAGATAGGCTTGCAATTTAAACGCCGCTTTTGGGAAGAAGACGAACATATATACGGCGGCATTACCCACACCAATAACGATCTAACCCAAGTTTTTTACCCATCGTATGATTACCTGGGCAAAAAAGGCATCCTGATAGGATATTACAATTTTAACGAAAAGGCGCAGAAAATTGGCGCGCTTAGTTTTGCCGAACGTGAGAAATTCGCCCTTGAAAAAGGGAGGCTGATCCATCCGCAGTACGATAAGGAATTCGAAAACTCGTTCTCGGTAAGCTGGCACAAAACCAGGTACAGCCTTGGCGGCTGGGCGGTTTATAATACTGATACGCGCAAAAACCAATACCCCGCGCTGCTAAAGCCCAACAAGCAGGTGTATTTTGCCGGCGAACACCTTACCTATTTAAACGCGTGGATGGCGGGCGCGTTCGAATCGGCAAGAAGCACCGTAGCAGCCTTGCATGCAAGGGTTGGCGGGCAACAGGTTCAATACAAAGCACAACAATAAAACGAAACTAAAAAACTAAAATACCTTCACCATGGCAAACTCAATTAACCGCAGAAACTGGATCAGATCCAGCGCTTTTATAGCCGGGGGACTGGCTTTTTATTCTGGTACCATCAGTAAATTATCGGCTATGCCCAAACCCGCATTAACATTGCCACGTGCCCTTACCGACCGCGAGGTTGCTGCAGCCGCTCCGCTTGAACTTAAAGCAAGGTTACTGGCAAACGAAAATCCTTTCGGGCCGTCGCCTGCGGCTAAAAAAGCCATTGCCGACGCGCTTGATAAAAGTTACCAATACCCTTTCGCGCTTGGTTCGCAATTAAAAAGCAACATAGCCAAATACGAAGGAGTAGCTATTAAAAATATCATTATTGATTCGGGTTCTACCCCATTGCTGCACGCCGCTGCACTATGCTTTACAAAAGGCGGAAAAAGCGTTATCACCGGCGACCCATCTTATGACGACCTGCCAACCTACGCCGAGGAGTTTGACGGCAAATGGGTAAAAGTGCCCTTAACCTCCGATTATAAGTTAGACCTTGATGCCATGGAAGCCAAGGTTGATGCCAACACCGGCATGGTTTATATATGCAACCCTAACAACCCCACTGCAACCGTTGTAGATACCGCCAAGCTTAAAGCCTTTTGCGACCGCGTATCTAAAAAAACAATGGTGTTTATTGATGAGGCTTATATTGATTACCTGCCCGACCCACAGGGAAGCAGCATGATAAGCCAGATAAAAGCGGGTAATAACATTATTGTAGCGCGTACCTTCTCTAAACTTTATGGTTTTGCAGGCCTGCGCCTCGGCTATGTCATTGCCCAGCCCGATACTATTAAGCTGTTTAAACAATATGCAACTGATGGCTTCAATATCAGCAGCACTACCTTAGCCGGTGCTATAGCAGCTTACCAGGAAAAAGATTTTTTAGCTGAAACGCTTAAAAAAACCAACGAATCTAAAGAATACTTATACTCCGTTTTGAAAAAAGAGGGCTATACTTATATCCCATCATCGGCCAATTTTGTAATGTTCCCGCTTAAAATGGATGGCAAAAAATTCAGTACCGAAATGTTTAAACGTAGCGTAGGCATCCGCGATTGGAAAATAAACGGCCAGGACTGGTGCCGCATCAGCATTGGCCGTATGGACGAAATGGAAGCTTTTGCCGCCGCGTTTAAAGAAATATCTTAATTAAAAGGGAAGTAAGAGATCAAGATGCAAGAAGCAGGAAAGGACTTGAGTTTGCTTTTTTGTCTTGATTCCTGACTCTCAATATCCTGACTCTCTAAAAATTTTATGCGTAAACTAACATTAACACTATTACTTGCAGGCTCAGTTTATCTCTGCAATGCCCAAACCGTAACACCAAGGCCACTTACCATGGCCGAATACAGCAAAGCGCAAACCTTTACCATTGCCGACCTGGATAAGGACACCTATGTAAAGTTCGAGAACACCTACGTGCTGGATAGGTACGAAGGGCGCAAGCCATACTTTATCACCGGCAGCGACGGACTTAAAAAACGCATAGATCTGTATAAACTGATCGCTAAAGAAGGCATGCAGGAAATTGGCACCATGGTATTTTATACCAACGAGAAAGGCAAGCTATATAAAGCCTTAGTACCCGATTTTACGGCCGATGCAAAAGTTTGGGAGCAGTATTTTCAGGATATTGATAATATTAACAAGGTAGAGACCAATTTCATCTTAAAGTTATCATACATACTGTCTAAAGAATTGAGTTTTCAGCAATATAAATTGCTCAATGGCGGTAAAGACATGAAAGAGGAATCAGCTACCTATGGTAATGATATTTGTTTCCCGGGTGATGAATTAGTAACCATGGCAAACGGCGATAAAAAACTTTTAAAAGATGTAAAAAGTGGTGATGATGTAATTACTGTAGACCCGGCTACTAAAGTAGCATCAGCAGTAAAGGTAAAGGAGCTTACCACACACGATGCTAAAAACTACGCTTTAACCAAGCTGGTGCTGGTATCGGCAAAGGTAAACGGCAATAATATTAAACTCAACAGTAAGATTTTACAGGCTACCCCCAACCACCCTATGCTTACCAAACAGGGCAATCAAAAAATTGGCAATATTAATTTAGGCCAGGATGTGCTTTGCCTTAACGAGCAAACCGGCAAGTACGAAAACTTTACCGTTCTGCTAAAAACCGAGCAGGCAGGCGGCACCCAAAAAGTTTATAACATTGTTGCCGATGGCGGCAGCACCGTTATTATGAATGGCGTTATGGTGTTGCAGAAATAAGCCAACATTTATTAAATTGGAAAGGGCTTATTTGATAAGCCCTTTTTTGTTTTATAACCTATACACACCACTAATGTTCAAAAATCGGCACGCTATATTTTAATGCATTTTGGTACACTTGCCAAATATTTCTACTTGTTCTGCTCATGTCCAAACCGGTAAAATCCATCTATAACTTACATTTCGCGCTGGTTTGTTTAAGCTCGCTGTTATTTTCTGCAAGCTTTAATATGCTTATACCCGAGTTACCAGCCTACCTTACCAGCCTTGGCGGCGGTGAGCATAAAGGGCTAATTATAGCTTTATTTACTTTAACCGCCGGAATATCCCGCCCTTTTAGCGGCCGGCTGACGGATACCATTGGCCGTGTGCCTGTAATGGCTGTTGGTTCAATAGTTTGTTTTGTGTGCGGGTTTCTTTACCCGGTTTTAGGAACGGTTTCGGGCTTTTTGTTTCTGAGATTGCTGCATGGTTTTTCAACCGGGTTTAAACCTACGGCAACCGCGGCTTATGTTGCAGATATCATCCCGCGCGAGCGTTGGGGCGAAGCCCTGGGTTTACACGGCATTTGTTTTAGCACAGGGCTTGCCATAGGCCCGTTCATTGGCAGTACCATAAGGCTTTATTTTTCATTGAATACGCTATTTTATACTTCGTCATTTTTAGCCCTGATGTCTATCATCATACTCATGAACATGAAGGAAACACTAAAGGTAAAGCAAAAGTTCAGCCTTGCTATTTTAAAGATCTCGCGCAAGGATCTTATTGCTGTTGAGGTTTTACCTGCTGCCATTGTAACGCTGCTATCATACGTAGCATACGGCGCCATATTAACCGTTATACCCGACTGGAGCGGCCATCTGGGCATCATGAACAAAGGCTTATTCTTCATGGTGTTTACCATTGCATCCCTGCTTATTCGTTTTGGGGCGGGCAGGGTATCAGATAAGTATGGCCGTGTATCGGTCATAAAAGTAGGGTTGTTTTTGCTGGTAATATCACTTGTAGTTATTGGTTATCAAAAAACAGCTTTTGGGTTACTTGCAGGCGGTGTTATTTATGGTGTATCCACGGGCATCTTATCCCCTGCCCTAAACGCGTGGACGGTTGATATGAGCCACCCCCAATATCGTGGTAAGGCAATGGCAACCATGTATATCTCGCTGGAGGCTGGTATTGGTTTGGGCGCTTTAATATCCGGTTGGTTTTACCAGGATGTAATTAGTATGGTACCATCAATATTATACGCCACAGCGGTAGTAACCGTGTTGGCCATAATTTACATGATGTTCCGTAATAACATACCCGAGAAACACCGGGAAGATGTGTTAATGGAAACAGAAATTTAAACCACCTGTATAAACCCGCACTTACGAAAGTACGGCAGCCACAGGTAGGCGTCAGCCAACAGGTCGGCCGTTGGTATCTTTTGGCTAATACTCAGCGCGGAAATGGCATCGTAAAGGTTAACATGGTTTTTACACCCCTGCAAAAGCAGGTATTGCAATTCGGTTATCTCATCTAACACAATCCTGTAATTTTTTCTGCTGATGGCTATAAAAGTTTTTTTGGGCGATGGCAGTTCGTATTCTTCATCGTGCAGCACTGCCTCAAAAAACTGTTTCATTGGTATATCCAACTCCAGCAATTGCAGGCATTGGGGGATGCGGATGTTTAGGGTGGTGGAAAACATCTGGTACACATCTGTTGTACCCGTATCCATAATATCCTGCTCTGTACCCGGCGCTCGTAGGGCGACCTGCCGGGTGCGCTCTATTCTTGCCAGTGCCGCGGGAATATCAAACGCGCTGCTATCTTCCCCCTCAGCTAATTTGGGTTTGGTTTTATCTAAAAAGTCGGGGAACTTTTCACCAAGATCATACAAAGTGTAAGATGTTGACGGGTGATACATGAGGTATGCCTTTGCGAAGCTGTCAAACAATTCATCCCCCATAAATTTCTTGCTTACGGCGAAATCGGTATACATACAATCAAGCAACCGCATCATGTATCCCGAGCTGTAAACGTTTAAACGGGAATGTACGGAAGCAATGTCGTTATCGGTTACAACGTCATGCTCGTTCAGTTCATAGGTATGGTTAGCGTATCCTATCTTTTGGTTAAGAAAGCCCGGCGCCATTACCACTGTGCGCAGCCAGTTTTGCAACAATGCGGTGTCCTGCTTAACCATTTGATGCCTGCAACTGAAAATCTACCGGGTTTGATACCGGCAAATGTGGTGAACGGTAAACACCTTCCTGCGGGATGTTGCCTTTTAAAACTTCCTTAGCTTTAAAAAGCTCTTCTAATAGTTCCGGATATTCGGGGATTTTAGCATCCCATTCCAATAAAGTACTTACGCCACCCGTTAAATTATACGCCTGGTGGAACAGTTCCCAAACTTTTGAGGGAACGGGCTGGTCGTGGGTATCCACAAGCAGTTCGCCGCAATCTGTTGGGCCTGCCAGGTGCATTTGCACAATACGTTCATGAGGCAAGCTATCAATATACTTAACAGCATCAAAGCCATGGTTATGGGCCGATACAAAAACGTTGTTTACATCCAGCAATAAACCGCAGCCTGTTTCTTTAGCAAGGGCCGAAAGAAACTCCCATTCGGGCATAGTTGATGCCTTAAACTGCAAATAGGTCGACGGATTTTCTAATATCAGAGGGCGTTTTAAATAATCCTGAATTTTTAATACCCGTTCGGCAACATGGTCGAGGCTCTCTTCGGTCATGGGCATGGGTAAAAGGTCGTGCGTGTTGGTATAGGCCACCCCTGTCCAGCACAGGTGGTCAGATATCCACTCCGGTTCTATCGTTTCGGCCAGTGCCTTAAGCTTCTGCAGGTAGTTATAGTTAATAGGGTCGGTACTGCCTACAGATAGTGATACACCGTGCATTACAACCGGCACCTGCTTACGTACATGCAACAATACATGTGTAGCAAAGCCAAAATCATCCATAAAGTTCTCACTGATGATCTCGAACCAGTCTACCCCTGCCGGGTTGTTGAGCAGGTAATTAAAATGCTTGTTTCGTAAACCCACGCCAAGGCCCAAATTTGGCAGGCCCAGGCGTGGTGTAGTTTTGATGCTCATGGCAATTAAGTTATAAAGCCTCATCCCACCCTCTATTATGGGGAGGACTTAGATAAAGCTGATTTTTAGGTTGACGGTGGGAAGGCCAAACGCAAATCGCTTGGTTTTGGCTTATCGGGCACGGGTACACCACGTTTTTTCAACACAGCTGCATATGCGTTCCAGGCAACATCATACACCAGGTCTCCTTGAGCATAATCAACAATTGCAAATGGCGTAGGCTGGTATTTGGGTTTAGGTCCAAAATCATTCAACTGCATCTGGTAATCGTTTGGTGCAGGTATGCTCGGGTACATTTGCGAGGCCGAAATAGGTACTGCGCATCCGCCTAAGCTACCGCAGGCGTTATCTGACGGGGGGCTGTATGGCGAAACCTTATCGCCTTTGGCCTTCAGGAAGGTATTGTTTGCAGATGAACCGCAACCGCCTCCACCACCTGTAGATTGTACAAAACCGCAACCACCTTCGCCCTTGCACTCGTTGGAGCCTTTACAGGCGTGGTACAGCTGTACAGGTGCGCAACTTGCAGGGTCTTTTACGATATCTTCATCAAGGTTTAAACCCTGGCAGGCGTGATATAAATGTTCGTGACGGTTCAATGGTGGGTATTCCTTAGATGTTACGCCCAATGATAAATCAGGCGCTTTACCAAACACTGCCCAGCAGATAGACAACCTATCGCCCGAGCCACCCATAGATGGGTAAGGGAACGCGGTTTTAGGGTTTTGGAAGTAATCGTTTAACACCCGGGTTACACCGGCAATAGCACCTGTTGAGGCACGGCTAAACAGGTCGAAGTTTTTACCATCGGCATCGTTCAATTTTAAACGGTTAAGTGCACCTGCAATATCGCCGGATAATGGTAACTGCGGGTAAAGCTTTGGATTGTAAGCAGCCGTTTGCAGCATTTCGGGCGTCCATTTATTGCCCTTGGCATGCCACTGGTCCCAGGTTTCAATTTTACCGCTCCTTACCAACTCTAACACGAAGGCGAAAGTTTCGTAATGATCCATCTTACCATATGTACAACGCGCTTCTGCCTTGGCCGAATCAACCTGTTGTCCCGTCGCGTTATAAGAAGGATATTTATTGCGCAAAACCGGGCACTTAGGCTGAAACATGTCCTGTACAGCCATTAAAGTAAGCGGCGTTTTCAAATTACGGCTTTTGCTAACACGCGCTAATATCTCGTCGATTACACCACCGCCCTCGCCCTGGTCGGTAATGCCATTTATCATGTTCAGCACATCGTGCAGCGCTCTTTCAAGATCGCCGGTATTGATGCTGGTTGGCATGTATGGATATTCGTCCTGGCTTGTTTGTGTTGCGTCAAGCCTGCCCGGGTTAAATACTTCTTTTTGAATGGCGTATTCCAGTTGCCTGTTATCCCCCCCTGCTGAAGATACTTTTTGAGATTTAGCAAGCCCTTTTTTATAAACTATTTCCCAAAGGGTACTTCCGTCTGCATATTGAATAGACAGGTAGTTCCATAATTGCAAGTACATGTTACCAATAGAACCAAACATAGGTAATGGCTGCCCTTCTTTCCAGTTATTGTAAGGCGCCTTTTCCTCGTATTTCTTTTTCTTATCGTCACGGATATCTGCCAAAGCAGCTTTTTCTGTTTGCTCAATGGCAAGGAACAGGTTACACTGGTCTTTATCCATTGGCCCCAGTTTTACCTTAATATGGGTGCTTTTAACGGTATCTTTAAAATCAAGTATACCCGGCAGTACAGATGAATCGGGCGAATAGCATTTCCAGGCGTAGGTTTTTTCGTCCTGTAGCGGCTCGCAGGTAAATTTAGGGTCGTAACCCACAACTTTGGCAAGGTTAGAGATAATTTGCAAGTGCAGCATTTCGGCAACAAATACGCTAAATACGGCGTTAAATGCCTGCTCATTCGCGTTTTTTGGATGCGCGGATGCGGCCATGCCCGGCCAGGTGCGACCTTCGTAAAAATTACTGCCCTTACTGTTTATTTCGTGCATACCCTTTAAAGAGTAAAGCGACGTCATATAAAGGGGGATAGTAAATAATTCGACGTTTACTGCAGATTGCACCATGGCGTGCAGGGCCTTTTCGTCGATGTCCTTGTATGATACCGGCCGGTTTGCTAACCGGCTATCATCTGTAAACAAGAGCGTTGTTTTCATGATTAAGGTTTGGTTGGTTTAAGAGGTTAAATTAAGATATTTTTCCTTGAGAAATTTTTTTTAATGCTTCTATTCCGGGCAGAAATAAATAAAGGCCGCCATCAGTACGCACGAAGCGCTCCAGGCCATCAATCTGTTCATATGTGGGACCGGTGCCCATGTAATCAAATTCATTATAAGCCTGTATGGTATTATTGGGCGGCCCAAACAATGGGTCGAACCCGCTGCTGTTTGGGCTTGCGTCGGGCTGGCGAAAGCTGTTGCGTATTATCCAGTTTTGCATAATAAATTGAAACTGCGATGCCAGGTTAGCGCAAATGAACAAACCCACCAGCCCGCGCTGTGCATCTTCATTTTTGCCTTCTTCATAATCGGGGCCATAAGCACCGGCGCGGCGCATGATACGGCGGCTTTCCGCATAATTGGGTGTACCATCGGGGTTATTTTGATTACCGGTAACCATATTATCGTCCCTTGGGTTTGTACGACGGATATGAGCTGCATAAGGGCACCTGGCTCCCAGTGCATCAGTGGTCATATCACCCTGCTGGTTGGGCGTTTTATGCAAATAATTAAAATTAGTATAATCAAAATCCTTCAGCTTTGGGTCGGGGCCATTAGGCGAAACCACCAGCGGTGTGCCATCAAACCACCGCCCGCACAGTTTCGCGGCAACTAAGTTGGGGCTTACCCCCGGTGTTTTGTTAATAAATTTGTTAAAGGCTTTAACATCCTGGTAAAGCAACCTAAAGGCTGCAAAGCTGCCATTAAGCACCAGCGGGTGTGCACGATAGTTAGGCACAGTAGTTTTACCATCGTTATATTTTTTGGTTATAACAAAGTGATAAGGCGGTACTATCGGCCTGTCGTCTATAGTGCTTACTCCCAGCAGCATCCTTTGTTTTTTTGTATTCCAGGGCACTTTACTTAAACGAGGCTGCGAGAAGCTGTCTTTATAACCAAAATGAATATAATTTTGGCCGGTTAATAAAGGGTTCGAATCTTTTGAGAATGCCAGGGTAAGCGCGGGTACGTTATCTTTAACCGGGATCATCGCCATCAATTCATCACAATACTTCTCGCGTTTTGGATTGCTTTGGGTGTATATAGTGATCTGGATATGCAGATCTGAACCATCTGGTTTTGGGTTAGCAGGCAGGCTCCACCCGCCTGACCTTTTCCACCAACTGCCGGGGGCGCTATCATCAATATCGCCCACCGCTGCTGCGTTAACTGCCGCGCCACCATCATATAAACTAAACAGCGGGAAGCTGGCATTTTTTACAGTGGTATAATTATCGGCAGCAACTAATAACCTAAAACCAAAACTGGTGAGGCCAACATTAAGGCAATACGCTGGCTTTACCCCATTAGGCCAGGGGGCGGCTGAGGTTATAGTAAGCGACGAACCACTGCCAGGCATCAGTTCGGCTAACAATTCGCGGGCGCCGGCAACGTTGTTAGCATCTATCGTAAAAATCAAATAACGGATATAATCGAAATTGTAACCGCGTAATATCAGCCCTTGTATATCATCAAATTGCAGGTCGGGCGCCCGGGGGTCTGCAACATCATTCAGGTATGCACTCATTATAATCGGGTTTAAATAAGTTAAATATCCCCGCACTGGCGCGGGGATTGGGAATGATGTTTAACAAGGTGTTGGCGGGGTTGATGCCTCATAAGTTATATCAACCGGCGGGAATGGCCACAGCGCAGGTGCATCAGTGTAGTTTTGTAAAATTTTACCTACGGTCATCCCCGGGAAGGTGAAGCCCAGCACATATTTGTAATTAGTGCCTTTTGGGGTTTTGGCCGATGCCGGGATGGTTGGGTCGGCAAAGTTATAGCGCATAAGCAGGCAGTTAAATGCGTCGGGGTTTTCGGCTACGCCCCCGTTTTCTTTAATAGATACGGCAGAGGTAGGATCGGATGCAGGCACAATATCATCTTCGTCCATCGCATCAACAATTTGGTTTAAGCCCCAGGCAATAACAGGGTTAGTTACAAAAGAACTGATGTAGGGAGCAAAGTCGGCATCATATAATGATTGTACTACCAGCATATCCTTACCCGGCATTGTTTGAAAACTTGTTACCGGCAGGCCGGGGTTTTGCCCATCCAGCAAGTGGTAAAACATAAAAAAATGCACGCCTGTAGCAGCGCGCATATCGCTTAGGTTTTTCATTTCGGTTTGGATGCTTGTTAAGGCTTTGGTTACGGTTTCTTTGGGTGTTTGCTTTTTAAGGGGCATAAAAAGCAGCAGCATATGCTGCTGCTCTGCAGCAGGGATACTTTTAATAGGTTCAACAGTTGCCATTGTGATTTGGGTTTAGGTTGTCTTTACACCTACTCTGTTAAGGCTTTTCGGTATCCGCCATTGTTGTTATTATTAACTTAAAACGCGTTTACACTTTCCCCTCTCAAATACCGCGAAATTTTGCAGCAATAGATATTCTACAAAATAACATTTGCTTAAAATATTCCTGAAAGCGATAACCTGATTAACAAATGTCAATTATAATTTACGATACCTATAGGGTAAAAACAGCTTTTTTTAGCCACCCTTTAAGTGGAAAAAAGGCATGGCATTAATTTGTATATCCTATTATAAATGGCCACTTTCGGTAAACCTTTAAATCCGAAACTATATGACAATCAAAAAAACCTTATTCTATGTAGTTGCCGCGGGCCTGGCCTTTAGTGCCTGCCAAAACCAACGTGCAGACCTGGGCACAAAACCATCAGTTGGGGCGCCATTCAATTATGATAGCCTGAGTTATGAGCAAGCTAAAAAGTACGTTACTAATTACGAGAAACGGGCCGGTTTTGTAGATTCTATCTACAAAGATCAAAGTGGATCGGTGATCAGAAAAAAGAAACCAGACTCGCGAAGCATATGGTTTAGCGCGCAACGGTTACAGACCTTGTTAGATAAAATTAAAAGCGAAGGCGGCGACGGTATCCGTTTTTACTATGCCACTTATGATACTATTTATCCAAAAACAATTGGCAGTAATACACCACCGCAGATGTACTGGGGCTATAATACGCTGGTAATGGTATCAACCAAAGACAGCACCAACCAGGCCGACCAAAAATTCCATCGTGATTACTTTACCAGTAAGGCCAAAGGATCGGACAAACCTGTAAAGGGTTTTATTTTAGGTACTACCCCTGAAAACCGTGGTGAACTTTGCCCACCGCCAAAAAACTGTAACGAAGTAGGCGCATTGCTTATTCCATAACCAATTTAATGATATTTTTTACTTTTAATACAGTATCAGAGTTTTTATGCCTCTTGGTAGCAGTAATTTTCCTGTACCGGGAAAAAAGCCTGGCCTGGAAGCTGTTTATTCCTTTTTTACTGTTAACCTGTTGTGTTGAGGTAGCCGGCATTTACATGCGCGAAGTTATGCAGGTGCGCAACTACCCTATTTACAATTTGTACTTATTGTTTGAGTGTGGCTTTACCAGCTATTTCTTTTTTCATTTGTACAAAGCGTATTACTACAGGCCAATTTGGCTATTTACCTGGCTTAGCCTGTTTACCGTAATGTATATTACCGAGTTGGTAACGCATAGCGGTAAACAGTTTGCCGGTGATACGGCAACGGTTATGTCGGTAGTGTTTGTATTGGCCTGCCTTTACTTTTATTACCTTAAATTAAAAGATGAACATTTTGAGCACCTCACCAGTTCGGCACCGTTCTGGTGGGTTAGCGGTACACTTTTCTTTTATTTTGGCAGCACTGTTTGCAATACATTTTACACATACCTGTCTAACTACGAATTAATAACTTACAGCCGGTCTATGCGGTATATTATTTTTAACGTGTTAGATGTTACGATGTACATTTTTTGGTCATACGCTTTCATATGCAGATATCGTCAAAGGAAATCATCTCGCTTATAGGGCTTACATCTATAATATTTTTAATTGCACCGCTGTTTCTTATCCTGTATGTGTTATCGTACAATCGCAAGAAGAAGAAACACCAGGAGGAAACCGTTATGCTTCAAAAAAACTTTGAGACCGAACTTTTAAAAACCCAGATGGAGGTGCAGGAACAAACCCTAAAAACGGTTGCCTATGACCTGCACGACAATATTGGCCAGTTGCTTAGCCTTACTACCATTACGCTCAGCTCG
This sequence comes from Mucilaginibacter lutimaris, assembly GCF_042676625.1. Lineage (NCBI taxonomy): Bacteria > Pseudomonadati > Bacteroidota > Sphingobacteriia > Sphingobacteriales > Sphingobacteriaceae > Mucilaginibacter > Mucilaginibacter lutimaris. The sequence goes on along the minus strand of NZ_JBHTIA010000002.1, from coordinate 129,087 downwards.
ATAAATCTCGAAGATAACAAAAACACGGCCGAGAAAATCGCCCTGGTAGAGGACCTCACCATGCGATCTATTAAAGAGGTAAAGGCGCTCTCCCGCTTATTACACGGCGAAGAAATTGTAAGCCGCGGCCTTAAGGCAGCTATTGAATTTGAGTTAGAATGGCTTAAACGATCGGACAGGTTCAAGGTAAACTTTACCCATAACCACGTGCCTTTTAATGGAGATAGCGCGCAGGAAACCATATTGTTCAGGCTTTTTCAGGAAATCATAAACAACATCATCCAGCATGCTAAAGCAACAGAAATTAACATCAATTTACAGGGTGCTGTAGAGAGCTATCAATTAACCATAAGCGATAATGGGATGGGATTTGATGTAGAAGAGATATTAGCCCGTAAAGCAGGTATGGGGTTGCACAATATTATTAAACGAAGCAACATGATAAATGGCAATGCGTCCATTGTATCTTCGCCGGTAAACGGCACAACCATAACCATAAACCTACCGTACAAATAACCATGCAAACCGAAAAAATAAACATTGCTATTGTTGACGATCACACACTTTTTCGCCAGGGGCTGGCACATTTGCTAACCGAATCTAACGAGATAAATGTGCTGTTTGATGCCGATAACGGTGCAGACATGATCAAAAAACTTTGTGATGCAACATTACCCGAGGTAATATTGATGGACATTACCATGCCCGTTATGGATGGCTACGAAACCACCAAATGGTTAAAGGAAAACCACCCGGGTATTAATGTTTTGGCGTTAAGCATGTTTGAGGAAGACAAGCCTATTATAGGGATGCTTAAAAGCGGCGCCGGCGGCTATATGCTTAAACAATCTAAAGCGGCCGACCTTGTAAACGCTATTAAAGGGATAGCCTCGCAATCATTTTATATTAATGAGCTGGTATCGGGCAAGCTGCTTCGTAACATCCAAAACAACCAGCCGGTAAAAAACGCGCCTATAGGGCTAAATGCTAACGAGCTGAAGTTTTTGGAGTTATGCTGCTCAGATCTTACTTATAAGCAAATAGCCGATATGATGCATTTAAGCCCCCATACCATTGATAATTACCGTGAAGCCCTGTTCCAGAAATTTGAAGTAAAATCAAGAACAGGACTGGTAATATCGGCCCTAAAAAACGAGCTTATAAAAATATAATTATGATGCCGCTATAGCGCCATCAACCTTTTTTGCAGCCGGTGTGTTTTTTGCTTTTGCAGGTGCCGCCGGTTTTGCTGTTTCAGGCACCTTGGGTTCATCTGTTTTAACCAATGCTGCAGTATCTATTTTAATATCTTTAGCAAATTTCTTAGCCAGTTTTTTGGCCTCTTTCTCAATCTTTTTATCTAATTTTTTAGATGCTACGCCAAATTTCGCGGTCGCTTCTTTCAACCGGGCAACAAGTGTTTGTTGCAAAGATTTTTGAGCAGTTTTTTTTGCTTCTTTAACAAGTGGTTTAAGTTTATTTTTCATGTATCTATCTGGTAATATGTGCAAAAGTAGGTTACAGCAAGGTTAATTCAATATTATCATTATGTTAACACTCAGCATCTTACTTAACATTGCATGTTATAACAAGTTTATTATTCTGACCTTAAACGTTATAGGGTTGGTCTAGCCTAAGACAACTTTACTATTAGTTAATACAATGCAAAACTTTATAAAATAAAATTCCTTATATAAACAATTCTATTCCTTTATTGGTGAATGCTATATTATAGTATATTAAATAATAAAACTATGGTACTAAAGTTTAGCCGTAATTAATATTGCAAAACTGTTTTAGCGATTAATAACCGACTTTTATACCAGATATAATTAATATATTATATATAAGGTGTAAGTGTATTTACCTCAAAAAAAAATAAAAAAAAGCTATTTTCACCCTATACTAATCGTAAACTTTAATACATTTTTGTTTAATTAAAACAGTGGCGATAGCAGGGATACAGTGTATAAGGAGGAGCGGTTAACGTTTTAAATAATTTTTTATTGCGAACAAATTAAATTATTATATTTACACAATTAACAAATTATAAATCTAAACCTTATCTAATTAGACTATGGATCCATTATTGGGAGAAATCAAAATGTTTGCGGGTACATTCGCACCAAACGGATGGTACTTTTGCGACGGAACTACCCTGGCAATTTCTCAAAATGCCGCTTTATTTTCAATCTTAGGAACGACGTATGGTGGTGATGGTGTATCAACCTTTAAATTGCCAGACCTTAGGGGCCGCACTCCCATTCACTCCGGCAACGGACAGGGGGTAAACGTTTCACGTTACCAGCTTGGCCAGGTGGGCGGTACGGAGAATGTAACTATCTCTGCATTACAAATGCCTGCGCACACGCACACTATTAATGCCGTATCTGCAGAAGCAACAGCATTACAACCAACCAATGCCTACCCGGCTTCAAGCCCGGGCGATCCGGTTAGTGGTTCTGGCGTTAATATTTATTCGAGCGCTACGCCTGATGTAACTTTGAATGTAAATAGCGTTGCACCGGCAGGTGGCAGCCAGCCTTTAAACGTAGTTACACCATATTTGGGTATCAACTTTATTATAGCCTGGACAGGTATTTACCCTTCAAGACCGTAATTATATAAATGAATATCAAAAGTATTGATTTTGATACTTGCAGATGAAAATTGGCATTGTATCAAATTCAAAAATATGTATACCCCTGCTTTCGTACCTAAGCAGTATTAAAGCAGGGGTTATGCTCTACTACAGCAAATCGGGCCATGCAGATATCAGTGTTAACGAGATGGCCGCTTTTTGCAGGATGAATGGTATTGCATTTTATGCGGAAAATGTTAAGAATGAGCTGTACAACTGGCAGCAGATAAACGAGCCCGAGGTGATTTTTATTACCGGGTACGTTCATAAAATAGCTGTCGAAAACTTAGGTAATGTGCCAAAAGGCATATATAACATACACTTTGGTAAACTGCCGCAATACAGAGGGCCATCGCCGGTTTTTTGGCAATTAAAAAATGGCGAAGCATACATTGGCTTGACAATACACCAATTAACCGATAAGCTGGATAGCGGACCGGTTGTATGGGAGCAAACCATTAAAAACGAAGAGTACCATACCTACAATTATATAAACCAGGCGTTTAGCCAGCTACAGGTGCAGGGCGTAGTACAAATACTTACCATGCTAAACAACAGGCAAACACCAAATTATAAGATACAAGCCGAAACCGAAGCCCGGTATTACAAACAGCCGCAACTGGCCGATGTAATGATAAACTGGGAGGTAATGGGTGCTAATGAAATAATTGATCTGGTTAAAGCCTGCACCCCCTGGAATAATGGTGCAAGTACCCTGATAAACGGGTACGAAATAAAAATATTAGATGCTGAAGCTGCTTCATCAGAAGCGAATAACATACCCGGTACAATTAAGATAGCTAATAACAAATTTAATGTGGCCTGTATCAATCACCAGGAGTTAAACATTAACTTTTTTTATATAAATAATACTTGCATCCCGGCCCGGCACGCAGGTTTTTACGGTTTAAAAACAGGGCAAACATTTATTAGTAAAATATAACGGCCTTGCCGGCAAAATAATACCTGAATAATTAAAATTTCATTATGAAAAAACTTTTACCCTTATTAAAAAAGCTATTACCAACAAATCGCAGATCGTGGTCAATAGCTTTGATGTTGGTGGTGCTGATTGCTATAGGCAATAAAAGCCAGGCACAGGTTTATTACTTAACTAATGATGCCACATCCGGATCTACCTCCGGTGTAGATGGTATAAACCGCATGGATTACAATGGAAACAACGCAGTACTCCTTGCAAATTCATTTACCAATTCACCCGGATTAATGGAGTTGGATCTACCTAACAACCGGGCGTTTGTATACGAGGCTTTCTCTACATCGCCTCCAACCGGGCTTAGTATTAAAGTTGTAAACTTAAGTACGGGGGCGGTAACGGCTACTATACCCATTACCGAATCTACTGCAAGGTGTTACTCTATCAAATACGACGCGATAAACGATTATATATATTATTTAGTTGCTGACAGTGGACCAACTGGCGCAACAGCAAATGACGCGCTGATAAAAGTTAAACCGGATGGTTCAGGTAAAACAGTGGTAATTTCTGGCTTTAGTTCAAATCCGAACTTATTGACCTTAAATGTTGCGAATAATAAAGCCTATGTATACAATCAGCTGGCGGCAGACAAAAAATTACGTACAATAAACTTAACAACAGGCACTGTTGAACAAACTATAACGATAACCGTCCCTGCCGGTAATCCATTTCTGATGAATGGCATGGATTACGACCCTGCTACTGATTATATATATTTATTAGGATCAAACAATGCGGGGACAACCAATGACAACGACGGTATCTTTAAAGTGCATCCAGACGGTACTGACTTCACGAAAATTGTAAGCGTACCGCAGTCGCCAACATCATTTGCATTAGATGTTAACAATAACCGTGCATTCGTATTTGACAATGTTGCGCCTGCCCGTAATATTACATCTTATGACCTTACAACCGGTACAGGTACATTAATAAAATCTTTATCATCTTTACCCGGAAGCTCAACAGTAACAGCGATGTGGGCTCCAAAAGTAGCAACATTAACCACCACCGCAGCTTCGTCTGTGGTAGCGGTATCAGCTTCAGTTGGCGGTAATATAACACGTAGCGATGTTACCGTAACAGAACGCGGTATAGTGTACAGCAGCAGCAATACTGTGCCAACAATAGGCGGCAGCGGTGTTACTAAAGCAGCTAACGGCAGTGGTACCGGCAGCTTTTCAGGAAGTATCTCGGGTCTTAGCCCTTCCACAACCTATTATTACAGGTCTTACGCAACAAGTGCGGCAGGCACAGCCTATGGTACAGTTAATACTTTTACTACAATTTCTAATGACGCGAACCTTTCGGCCTTTTCAATAAGTGCGGGTACGTTAACGCCTTCTTTTTCGAGTGGTACTACTTCGTATACAGCGTCGGTAACAGGCAGCACATCTACCATTACAGTTACCCCTACAAAAAACCAGGCTAACGCATCTATAAAAGTTAATAACGTAACTGTGGCATCGGGTAGCGCATCCTCCCCTATTGCATTAAATATAGGTGATAATATCATTACGACTGTAGTTACCGCGCAAGATGGTACTACTAAAACCTACACTTTAACTGTAAGCCGTGTTGAATTAGCACAAACTATTACATTTAACACTTTACCTGCAAAAAGTTACGGCGATGCAGATTTTGCACCGGGCGCAACCGCCAGCAGCGGTTTAACAGTTAGCTACAGCAGCGATAACACCGCTGTAGCAACTATTGTTAGTGGCCAGATACACATAGTTGGTGTAGGCACGGCGAATATTACCGCTTCACAAGCCGGCGATGGCAATTACAATGCGGCAACCAGTGTAATTCAAACCCTCACCGTAAGCAAGGCAACTGTTAATGTTACCGCTAATGCCCAAACAAAAGTTTATGGGAATAGCGACCCTGTGCTTACCTATACTGCAACAGGTGTAATTAACGGCGATACCCCTACCGGAACATTAGAAAGAACCACGGGCGTTAATGTTGGTACTTATGCCATTAACCAGGGCACACTATCTTATGGTACTAATTACAACCTGGTATACACAGTTGCAAACCTAACTATTAATAAAAGGCCTATTACCGTTTTACCTGTAGGCAAAACCAAAGTTTATGGCAGCAATGATCCGTTCCTTAATTCGTTTCAAATAACAAGTGGCTCACTGGCACCCGGAGACGCTACCGGCGACCAATTTGGACGTGCCACGGGCGAAAACGTAGGCACTTACCTGATGACCCTGGGAACCAAAAAATTCTATACCGGTGGTGTTGTGGACGGTACTGCTAACTATGATATAACCGTTCAACCGGCCTATTTCACAATAACTGCTAAACCTGTTACTGTTACTGCTAACGCGCAAAGCAAAACCTACGGCGATGCAGATCCTGAGCTTACATACACAAGTACCGAACTTGCTTATAGTGATACTTTTACCGGTACCCTTTCAAGAAATGCAGGAGAAGCGGTTGGTACTTATGCCATTACACAAGGTACACTGGCCTTAAGCGGTAACTACGAATTAACTTATGTAGGTAATAGCCTGACAATTAATAAAGCTAACTTAACTTATGTAGCAAACCCTGCAACCCGTTTTTATCAAACCGCTAACCCAACCTTTACAGGTTCGGTAACCGGTTTTGTAAATGGTGATACCCAGGAAACAGCAACATCAGGCACTTTAAGCTTTACAACAACGGCCACAACAAGCAGCCCTGTTGGCAGCTATCCTATTAATGGGGATGGCTTAACTGCCGCTAACTATAACTTTGTACAGGCAGCGGCAAACAGCACAGCGCTTACAATAACTACATCTAACGATGCTACACTTTCTGCCATAACTATAAACGCAGGTTCTTTAACCCCGGCATTTAGCAGCGGCCAGGAAAGCTATAGCGCTAACGTAGCATACGCGGTTTCAACACTAAATATTTCGGCTACGGTTAATCAGCAAAATGCAAGCATTACTATTAACGGCCAGCCATATACCTCGGGCTCGTCAAAAAGCATAGCGTTAAATACCGGTACCAACAATATTAATATTGTTGTAATAGCGCAGAATGGTGCCACTAAGATCTATTCACTTGTAGTAACCAGGGCAATGCCTGCTACAGACGCTAACTACAGTGCCATTACCTTAACACCGGTTTCAACATTGATACCTACATCACCCGGTAACTTCAAAACATCGGTAGCGGCTTCACAAACTTCGGTTAAAGTAACAACCATTCCGCAACAGGCAAATGCTACCGTTACCGTAAACGGCACTTCTGTAGCTAATGGTGTAGCATCGGGCAGTATAGCGCTTAATCAGCCTGCAACAACCATTACAGTTGTAATAACCGCCGAAGATGGTGTTACAAGTAAAAGGTATACGGTAGTAGTTAACAGGCAAGGTTCCAGCAATGTTTTACTAAGCAGTATCGGGCTTATCCCGGCATCAACTCTTACCACAGTATCACCAGATAATTACAGCACATCGGTAAGCTCAGATCAAACCAGCGTATCTGTAAAAGCAGTAACACAGGATGCTGGTGCGACCCTAACTGTTAACGGTGTGCCTGCTACAAGCGGTGTAGCATCGTCGCCGGTAGCATTGGTGGGCGAATCAACATTAATACCGATAGTAGTGACTGCCGCAGATGGTAGTACTGTAAAAACCTACACTATAACCGTTACCCGTTCGGGCTCAAGCAGTACCACAGTTAACAATATTGCATTAAGCCCGGCCTCGCAATTGGTATTAACATCAGCTAATCATTACATAACATCAGTAGCCGCCGGGCAAGCAAATGTTTCTGTAATTACCTCTGTGCAGGATGCAAACACAACTATTAAAGTAAATGGTATTACAACAGCAAGTGGTGTAGCCTCTGCACCTGTAACATTAACCGGACCGTCGACAGACATCACTGTATTGATAACTGCGCAAAGCGGCTTAACTAAAACTTATACCATTACTGTAAATCGTGCGGGTTCTAACAATGCAATATTGACCAACATTAACCTAACGCCATCATCAGTACTTACATTAACATCGGGTAACAGCAACTTCAGAACGTCTGTAAATGCAGGCCAGTCGAGTGTAACAGTTACCCCTACCGCGCAAAATGAAACTGCTACAATCGAAGTAAACGGTTCTGCGGTAGCAAGTGGTTCGGCATCGGCCCCTATAGCTTTAAGCATGGGTGCAACCGTAATTAATATTGTGGTTACTGCGGGCGATGGTGTAACAACTAAAAACTACACAGTTACCGTTAACAGGGCCGGATCCAGCGACGCGCGTATCAGCAACATTGCACTAATACCTTCTGCTCCGTTAACACAAACTTCTCTTGGTAACTATACCGCATCGGTGATACACGAGCAAACCAGTATTACCGTAACCGCCACAGCGGTTGATGCAGGCACCACCATTAAAATTAATGGTGTAACTACAGCAAGCGGTACAGCATCTGCCCCTATTGCGCTTGCGGTTGGCTCAAACGTAATAAACGTTGTTGCCACTGCCGAAGATGGTACAACAACCAAATCGTACACGGTAACGGTTAGTCGTGCCGCATCCGGCGAATCGCGCTTAAGCAACATTAACCTTACCCCATCATCAATACTAACTGAAACGGGTATAAACACTTATAACACATCGGTTGGTATATCCCAAAACAGTGTTACGGTTAGTGCTGTTCCAGTGGACCCTGCTTCAACAATCAAGATAAACGGGGTTGCTGTAAACAACGGTGTGGCATCGGGTGCAATTATCTTAAACCCGGGCAGCACAGCTATTACTATTGTAGTAACCGCTGCAAATGGTATTACAACAAAAACCTATACGGTAAATGTTAATCGTTCAGGCTCAAGTGACGCCCGTATTAGCAGTATTGCTTTAACACCTTCATCAGTACTTACACAGTTATCGCCAAATAACTACACTACAAACGTAAGCGGCACGCAAAATACTGTAAGGGTAACTGTAAATGCTGTTAATGTAAACAGCATCATTACGGTGCAGGGTATTCCTGTTACAAGTGGTGTAGCATCAGATGAAATTACATTAGCGGGTGGTGCTACCGATGTATTAATACAGGTTGTTGCCGAGGATGGTAGCACAACTAAGAATTACAAGGTAACTGTTAACAAGCCATTAGCGCGCAACTCATTCGCAGTTACCAAGTCAGGTGCTAACATGATTGCTAATAAAGCAGGTAAAACCTTCGAGAAAGATGAAATAATAGTTCATAAAGGATTATCTCCTAACGGCGACGGCTTTAACGACTTCCTGGTGATAGAGGGCTTATCTTCATACACCAACACCAAACTATCCGTAATGAATACAAGCGGTACGCTGGTGTTTGACATGAAAGATTATGGTAAGGATGGCTCAAGGGTATTTGAAGGCCGCGCCAAGAACGGTACGTTACTAAAGGCAGGTACTTACTACTACACCCTTGATTATAAAGATGGTGATAAGGACAAACGTAAAACCGGTTATATCATCATTAAATTTTAACAAATAGCTACTATTAACAAACGATTAGTGTGAAGGCAATTACAATTAGTACTACTTTTAAAAGGGCAATATTTATAACAACCACAGGCCTGCTGCTGCTATGCGGCAGCAGGCTAATGGCCCAGCAGCAGATCTACTCTTACGCGCAGTATGCTGATAACCTTACCCCTATTAATGCTGCCTACTCCATGCTGGATAAAGCAGGATCTATAAGTGTAATGGGCCGCAGGCAGTTTATAGGTATTGATGGCGCACCTACCAGTTTACTTTTGAGCGGTACTTTGCCAATACAATCTATAACCGGTGCCGCAGGTATTTATGTTTTAAATGACCAGGTAGCTGTAGAAAAACAGCTGGAAGTGAACGCGTTCTTTGCAAAAAGCATCCAGCTTACCGGCAACGATTTTTTGGCGGTATCTATCAACGCGGGTATCCGTAACTATGTTGCCAATTATTCTACGCTTGATTCATTTGACCCGCAGTTTAAAGATGATGTGCGCGAAACAAGCCCAAACCTTGGTTTTGGTGTGATGTTTTACAGCGACAGGTACTACCTGGGGCTTTCGTTACCAGAGTTAACTATCCGCAGTTTGGGTACAGCTTCTGTACAGCAGGCCAATTATCTAAAAAACCACTTCTATTTTTCGGGTGGGTATTTGCTGGATATGGGCGAGGATATCAAGTTTAAGCCGTCGGCCCTGGTGGCGTATGTAAAAGACGCCAAGTTACTAACGGATGTTACCGGTACCATTTTCTTAAAAGAACAATTAGGTATTGGCGCTGGTTACCGAAGCAACAAAAGGGCTACAGGTATATTATCTGTAATTGGCGATACCTATAAAGTGGGTTACTCCTACCAGTTTGGTACATCATCAAACACGCTTGGCGGTTTTAATACAGCCATACACGAGGTTAGCCTGAGCTATCGCTTTGGTACAACAGGTGTACGGAAGTTGTTATAATAACATCATCATTACAATTCATAAAGAAAGGCCATCTGTTGATCAACAGATGGCCTTTTCTTGTATTGCAGGATTTCTATTCATTTAATAGTGTTGAAGTAAATTTCAGTCAGTTAAAGAGACCTGTCTAAATGTACGTAACCCCCATCTACATACGTTATTTGGCCTGTAGTGTGGCTCGATACCGGCGATAACAGGAAAACAACAGCGCTTGCTATTTCTTCAACCGTTGTCATCCGCTTACCTAAGGGGATATTTTGTGTAATAGAGGCCAGTTTTTCATCGGGATTTTCCAGTGTTTGCAGCCAGCGCTCGTACAAAGGGGTATAGCATTCGGCCACTACAACCGCGTTTACACGGATGTTATGAGGTAATAATTCTACCGCCCACTCCCGCGTAAGCGCATTACGGCCGCCATTGGCAGCAGCATAGGCAGAAGTACCGCCCTGCCCCGTATCGGCAATCTTAGAACTGATATTTACAATACTCCCCTGCGATTTAATAAGCTCTGGTAAGGCATGATGCACCACTAAATAATAATGCACCAGGTTTTTATGGAGCGACTGCATAAACTTTTCGTAATTCCCATTTTGCAAACCAACACCATCATTTTCACCTGCATTGTTTACCACACCATCTATGCGGCCAAACTTGCTAATTATTGCCTCTACTGCAATGCGGCACTCTTCAGGGTTTGATAGCTCGCCCTGTATAGCATAAGCATTGCCCCCGGCTGCTTCAATTTCTTGTACCGTTTTTTTATTTTCGGCCTCGGTGCGGCTTAGTATTACGGGTATGGCGCCTTCTTTTGCCAATAAAACAGCAATGCCTTTTCCTATTCCGCGTGCGCCGCCGGTAACAATAATTACTTTATCTTTTATTTTTAGGTCCATGTGGTTTGGCGGGCTGGTGCCCGGTTTAATGGTGATAATTTAGCTATAAATAATAATTGGTTGTATGCCGACGTACAAATTAAGCCTTTGTTGCAAGCTTAAAATTTTATCCTTTTAGCATATTATTAAGCAATATTGTAACGCAAAGGGAATAACCAAACAGTTTTACGACTTTTAAATTGAATAATTGTACATTCATAACACAATAAATATTTGATGAAACCTCAATTATTAAAAGTATCTACCGATATGGTGCACTCCTTTAGCGCACGGCGGGATATTATGCCTAACGTAAACAACCGCTGGCATTACCACCCCGAGGTAGAGTTGGTATATTTTAAAAAAGGCGACGGCACACAATTTATTGGAGACCGCATCACCCAATTTAATTCGGGCGATATGGTGCTGGTTGGCTCAAACCTACCCCATTACTGGCAGTTCGACGAGCGCTATTTTGATAAGGAAGCAAACGTTACCGCCGATGTGAGCGTAATACATTTTAACGAGAACTTTTGGGGAGATGCTTTCCTGCAATTACCCGAAACGCAGGAGATAAAAAACGTACTTAAAAACTCCAAACGAGGCATCCAGATAACCGGCGAGAACCTAAAGGAAGCGGGCAACCTGATAGAGCAGATCATTTATGCCAATGGCGCCCGTAAGATCATCCTGCTAATGGAAGTTTTAATGGCCATAGGCAACAGCACAGAGGATAATATGCTTGCCTCCATAGGTTTCCAGCACAATTTCCAGGAAGCGGAGAAAGACCGCATCAATGCCATTTATAACTATTCGATAGCCAACTTCAAAAAGAAGATCTCGCTGGAGGAAATTGCCGCGGTGGCCAACATTAGCCCAAATTCATTCTGCAAGTTTTTTAAATCGCGCAGCAGGAAAACCTATTCGCAGTTTATTAATGAGATAAGGGTGGGTAATGCCTGTAAGCTATTGATTAACAACCAGCAAAATGTAAAGGAGATATGTTATGAAAGCGGTTTTTACAACTTTGCCAGTTTCCATAAATACTTTAAGGAGATAACCGGTAAAAGCCCGCTATCCTATCAAAAAACCTATATAAAGCACTAATTATCCAATTATAAAAATTACCAGGCTGCGGGGACCGTGCGCGCCCAACACAAGTGATTGCTCTATATCGGCGGTTTTTGATGGGCCGGCTATAAAAGATGCGAAACCATGGTCGCTGCCCTGGGTACGCAAATAAGCCTGGTGCATACCGGCCACTATATCTGAGGCGTTCACTACAAAAGCCAGATGCTGGCAAATGAACGGCAGCACGCGTGTACCCATTTGTTTTTCGGTTACCCAAAGGGCGCTATTCTCTGCCACTCCAAATTCCGCTTGTAAAATGGCCAGTTCTACATCCTCTAATTCGTGTGGTGTAGCACCGGCAAATAAAGCGGAATCATTTGCTATATCAAAAAGCTGTGGAATGGTGGTAATCACCCTCGCCCCTTGCGGGATGTTTAAGTGCGTTTTTATATCGCTTATACTGCTAACCCGGATAACCCTGCCACCAACGTTCCCAGCCACGGTTTTAAAAGTCTCTAATATTGCTGATGCATCTGCCTTTGGCTTATTTTCCCAAATGGCAATATCAGGTGCAGCTACCAATGGCGGCTGGTTTATACGTACATCAGCTAATATTTTCTCTCGTGCAGTCATATTCTTGTTTTGGATTAGATATTCAAATAAACTAATCTCTTATCATTAATATCTACTTCCTATTCCTCGCATACCATTCCCCGAACGATTCTTTAGGCGGCTCGGGCATATCACGATGTTTGTACCAGGGGTTTAAGCCATTGTTTACCGCGAACGGCGCGTATTTCATCACCACACGACCTGCTTTACCCGCAAGGCGATAAACCTTTGGTGACGACAGTGTATAGGCCATTGCATGCATAGCCGCGCTTTTCTTTTTATCGCCGTAGCCTTCCTTTACAATTACCTGCCTCCATTTATACAGTTGCTCATGGATGTTAATTTTAACCGGGCATACGTTGGTACACGACCCGCAAAGCGTTGATGCAAAAGGCAGATCGGCATATTGCTTCATGTCAAGGTTTGGGGCCAATATAGAGCCTATGGGCCCTGCTACCGCGGTATGGTAACTATGACCGCCGCTGCGCCTGTAAACCGGGCAGGTGTTCATACACGCCCCACAACGGATACATTTCAGGGAGTTCCTGAAATCCTCGCGGCCAAGCTGGATACTGCGCCCATTGTCAACCAATATGATGTGCATCTCCTGCCCCGGCCGTGGTCTTTTAAAATGGCTGGAGTATGTGGTAATAGGCTGCCCTGTTGCGCTGCGGGTAAGCAGGCGTAAAAACACGCCAAGGTCTTTTCGTTTCGGGATCAGTTTTTCAATACCCATGCTGGCGATATGTATATCGGAAAGATGCGCGCCCATATCGGCGTTGCCCTCATTAGTGCAAACTACAAACTCGCCTGTTTCGGCCACCGCAAAGTTTACGCCTGTGAGTGCTGCCCTGCGGGTAAGGAAGGTGTTACGCAGGTGGATGCGCGCCGTTTCGGTTAATACTTGCGGGTCCGACTCTCCTTTGGAGCTGCCAAGGTGCTCGTAAAATACATCGCCTATCTCTTCCTTTTTTTTGTGGATACAGGGCAGTACAATATGGCTTGGCGGCTCTTTAGCCAACTGCACAATCAATTCACCCAGGTCAGAATCTACCACGTTAATGCCCTGTTCTTCCAAATAATGGTTCAAGTGGCATTCCTCGGTAAGCATCGATTTGCTTTTAACCATTTGACTGATACCATGCTTTTTGAGCAGGCTGTAAACTATTTCGTTATGCTCTTTAGCGTCCGCGGCCCAGTGTACGGTGATGCCGTTATTGATGGCGTTCTTTTCAAACTCTTCTAAATAATTGGCAAGGTTTGATAGTACATTATGCTTAATTTGCGATGCGGTTTCCCGCAGGTCTTCCCAATCGGGAATTTGATGTGATGCCTTGTCGCGCTTTTGGCGAACGAACCAAAGGGTTTCGTCGTGCCAGTTTACACGCTGCTCATCTTTATTAAATACTTCGGCAAGTTCGGCGTGGTCTTTCATGCTACCACCTCCTTTACACCATTTAAGATCTCGGCAATATGGATCACTTTTACCCTGCTGTTTTTTCTTTTCAGGACGCCTTCCATGTGCATGAGGCACGACAGATCGGCAGCGGTGATGTATTCGGCGCCATTATGTTCATGGTCGGCAACACGGTCTTTCCCCATTTTTGATGATACCGCTTCCTCAGCTACACAAAACGTACCGCCAAAACCGCAGCATTCATCGGGGCGGGTAAGGTTTATTAACTCCACCCCTTGTACCATGTTTAGCAATGAAGCCGGTTTTGAGAATGGTGATGCAGTAAGTTCTGTCATCTGTGCAAGCTTAAGCCCGCGCTGGCCGTGGCAACTTTGGTGAAGGCCTACCTTATGAGGGAATGATGAGTCTAACTTTTCGATCTTTAAAACATCGGTCAAAAATTCAGTCAGTTCATATATCCTCTTACGGATGGACTCTGCAGCAGCCCCGTTTGTTTCTGAATGCAAGTGTTCCTTGATATGCAAAGCGCAACTACCCGACGGCGAAACGATATAATCGTACCCGGCAAAGTTGTCTACAAACAGGTCATTACAACCACCCGTTAAATGTTCGTAGCCGGAGTTTGCCATAGGCTGCCCGCAACAGGTTTGCTGTGTGGGGTAACCTACTTCTACGCCCAATTTTTCCAATAGCTCTAAAGTTGCTATGGCCGCGTTAGGGTAAAACTGATCAACGTAACAGGGTATAAAAAGACCTACTTTCATAATCGGGTCGGCTAAAACATTGCCGTGGTTTATGGGCGTAAATTAAAAACCCTGCGGCATTTAACTGTACTTAACTGTTTGGTTACACTAAGCTTTAGCGTAGGCAACCACGTTTTGTTTTGATGTACCCAAACCATCAATGCCTAATTCTACAATATCACCGGCCTTTAAATATATTGGCGGTTTAAAACCAAGGCCAACACCGGCAGGCGTACCTGTTGAAATTACATCACCGGGCAGCAAAGTCATGAACTGGCTAACGTATGATATAAGGTAAGGCACTTTAAATATAAAATTGGCTGTTGTGCCATCCTGCATTTTTCGGCCGTTAACGGTTAGCCAAAGGCGCAGGTTATCCACATCGCCCGCCTCATCGGGTGTTACCAGGTATGGGCCCATTGGCGCAAAGGTATCGCAGCCTTTACCTTTGTCCCACGTGCCGTTGCGCTCCAGTTGAAATTCACGTTCAGATACATCATTATGCAGCACATATCCGGCTATGTAATCCGCAGCATCGGCTTCTTCTACGTAAGATGCCTTTTTGCCTATAACCACGGCCAGCTCCACCTCCCAATCGGTTTTTACCGAGTTTTTAGGGATCATGATATCATCATTTGGCCCCACCAAGGAGGTGGTGCTTTTCATAAAGATGATAGGTTCGGCAGGCAAAGGCGCGTTGGTTTCTTTAGCATGGTCGGCGTAGTTTAGGCCAATACACACAATTTTTGATGGCCTGGCTATAGGGCTACCCAAACGTGATCCGTGGGGTATAACCTGCAATTCGCTTTGGTGCTCCTTTACATATTTGGCCAAATGCTCAATGCCGCTTGCTTCAAAAAACTTTTCGTCGTAATCTTTAACGTAAAAAGATGTATCGTAGTTTACGCCGTCTATTTGTACACCCGTGCGTTCTTCGCCGGGGTTTCCGTATCTTATCAGTTTCATGTTGTTAGTTATTCAATGTTATAAATCCGCCGTCTATCGGGTAATCTACGCCAGTTATAAAGCTTGCCTCGTCAGAGCAAAGGTAAAGTGCAAGCGCCGCTATTTCGTCGGGTTGCCCCATACGGCCTATTGGCTGGCTTTTAGATAGCTTAGCAAAGATCTCTGCCTGGTTATCCGGGTAGTTTTTGGCGATGAAACCGTCTACAAATGGCGTATGTACCCTTGCAGGCGAAATGCTGTTGCAACGGATGTTATCGGCAAGGTAATCTCGCGCTACCGACATGCTCATGGCATAGATGGCACCCTTACTCATCGAGTAAGCAAACCTATCGCTGATACCTACATGCGCCGCTATCGACGCCATATTAAGTATAGCCCCCTTGCCGGCAGCCTTCATTAAAGGCACCGCCGCGAATAGGCAATTGTAAGCCCCTTTAACATTTACGTTATAGATACGGTCGAGGTCCGCCTCTGATGTTCTTTCGAGGTTACCCACGTGGGCTATCCCTGCATTATTTACCAGGATATCAACCTTGCCTATAGCGTTAAATACATTTACTACCGATTGCTGCTCGGCAACATTAGCGGCATGTGCCTGTCCATTGCCACTCGCGCTTTTTATTTCGGTAATAACATCGTTTGCCGCGTCAGTATTCAATTCAATAATATGAATGGTAGCCCCTTGCCTGGCAAACAACAACGCAATTGCTTTACCTATGCCGCTGCCACCGCCGGTTATAACGGCTATTTTATTTTTTAAGCTAAACATTTATAATGGTTTATAATGAAACGCCACGTTTCCAGGGAATAAAATCGTCCTGGCCAAGCAGCACTGCTTTGGGTTTTATATCGCCATTGGCAACATCTATCACATAATTTAATAAACGGTGTGCCGACTGCTCAATAGTTTCTACTCCTTCTATCACTGTACCGCAGTTAAAATCTACAATATCGGGCATCTTGTTAAACAGTGCAGTATTGGTTGATAATTTTACCACAGGCGCTACCGGGTTACCGGTTGGCGTGCCTAAACCGGTTGTAAACAATACAAGGTTAGCGCCCGATGCAACTTCCGCTGTAGTACTTTCCACGTCGCTGCCGGGTGTACAAAGCAGGTTTAACCCGGGTTGAGTAACCTTTTCAGGATAATCTAATACCGCAGTTACGGGCGATGTGCCGCCTTTTTTAGCCGCCCCTGCAGATTTTATAGCATCAGTTATTAAACCATCCCTGATATTACCGGGTGATGGGTTGGCGTAAAAGCCCGAGCCAGCTGCCTCAGCTTTGGCATTGTAGGTGCGCATCAGGTCCATAAACTTTAACGCGGTGGCGTCGTCAACACACCGGTCGCTTAACTCCTGCTCTACACCACAAAGCTCCGGGAACTCGGCCAATACCACGCTGCCACCCATGTTCACCATCATGTCCGACAGGTAACCTAAAACCGGGTTAGCCGAAATACCCGAGAAGCCATCAGACCCGCCACACTCTAAACCTATACAAAGTTTGTTGAGTGGTGCAGGTTGGCGCTGCTGTTTATTAACCTGCATTAAACCCGCAAAGGTTTGTTTAAGCGCTTCGTGCAAAAGGCGGCTCTCGGTGCCCAATTTTTGCTGTTCTAAGATCACCAAAGGTTTAGAGAAGTTAGCGTCACGTTTTTTGATCTCGTCCTGCAAAATCCCCGCTTGCGCGTGCTGGCATCCCAGGCTTAACACAGTAGCGCCCGCTACGTTAGGATGGGTGATGTAACCTGCAAGTAACCCACAAAGCGCGTCAGAATCGGTACGGGTACCGCCGCAGCCCATATCGTGGTTAATGAACTTAATGCCATCAATATTGTGGAATAGTTTGTTGGAGATGCCGGCCTCGGGCGTCATCTCCAGATCGGCCTGTAAAATTTCCTCTACTGTTTTGCCCGCGTGCAGCATGCTTACCAATTGATCAACCTCGTTCTCATACCCACGCGGTTTAGAAAAACCCAGCTTATCCAGCAATGCATCTTTTAATACGTTAATATTCCTGTTCTCGCAAAACACCAACGGAATAACCAGCCAGTAATTAGCCGTACCTACCGAACCATCGGCCCGGTGGTAGCCCATAAATGTGCGGTTTAAGAAAGCGCTTACATCGGGTTTTACCCAGTTCAATTTTCGGTTGCCAAGGGTAAAATCCGCGGCGGCGTGTTTTAAATTATGCGTGTTAATAACCCCGCCCTGCGGTATATATTCGCTTGCTTTGCCAACAAGCACGCCATACATATATACCTCGTCGCCTGGTGCTAAATCAGTAAGGGTGAATTTGTGTTTGCCAGCAACATCGTCGGCGAGTGTAAAGCCTACCCCCTCATGTTCAATGAAGGTACCTTTCGCCATATCGGTAAGTGTTACAAGCACATTATCGGCCCGGTGGATATGTAAAAAGGTACGTTTAACTTCTTCTACCATAATATTGAATAGTTACGGATATAGTATCCGTTGTTACCAGTTCGCTAAATAGTACACCTGGTTATGTGGTTATAATTTCAAGTAAAGATAACGCACTTATATTGGTTATAATACTAATCTGAAACAAGATAGACAATTACTCAATTAGCTAAATTACTCAATCATATCAGTAATCTGCACAGGCATACAAAGGAAACGGATGCCTGCCAACAATACTTTTGCTTTATTGGCCAATTATTAAGGGATATTGTAATTATTATTAGGCACAACTGAACAGTATTTATAGACTCCAAAACAATATAACGAATAGTTGCAGGCAGTAGTTAAATATGGCTGACAGGTTTTGACAAAATGGGTGTTTTCACGGTTTTACCGCCATGTTAATGTGCGTAGATTTAAGAAACCATAAATCTCGCGTTATGAAAACACTAAGCCGCTTTTTAACTTACTTCTCAATTGTATTTACCAGTAGCGCCATGGCGCAAACCACTGAATTTTTAGGCACTGTAAAACTCGGGCCAAAAGCACATGTAGTTAAAATTGTAACCATTCCCGATTGCCCGCAGCCCTACACACCGCCGGCGGGAACCGCAGGAACACAAATTAAGTTTGAAACGAAATTAACCAACGGTAAAACGGATATAACCATTAAAGACAAAGTTACCCCAACGGCAGGCAACGCTATAATGATCAAAGCCAATAAAGTATTAAAAATCCTAATGTCGCCCAATAGTGAAGGCAAGGCCGAGCTTTATACCGACGACAAAGACAAAACGGTACTATATGTAAACTATTGGCTTAACGGAACCAATACCGTATTAGCAGGGCAAACTATAGAGCGCTACCAACCCGAGTATGATTGCAATGGCACTGCAAAAATGGTTCCTGTTGCCAACAGCAAGCTTGTTTTACAAAAAAACGAGGATTATTATCTGGCCAAAGTTTTGCCCGGTGCTAATGATATGCAAACAACCTGGTTCAAAAATTCGGAACACCTTAGGGTTTATGACAAGGCAGGTAATATGTTATATTATCTTGTAGACCATTACAGCCGCAATACAAAATACGTTTTGGAGTTAGATAACCGCGAAAGCATCAACTTCAACTCCGCATCTGTAACCCTGGGCGCATTGGTTATTCCATTCAAATATCGTTTTGGCTACAAAGGCGATAAAGCGACCGTTAAAAGCGATGCTACAGCAGCCTTGAACATAGGTGCGTTTGGCGGTATTAAAGTCACCAACTATTCCATCATTAATAAGGCGGGCACATACACACAATCATCTAACTTCGCGCTAAGGGTGGGTCCCTTTTTAAATTTGGCAACCACCAGTTTAGACAAAACCACCACCACTAATGGCCTTACCCCACTTACTGCCGACGAAAAACAGAATATAGGCGTATTTTCGACGGGTGTTGGGTTAACGGCCGAGATAAAGAAGTTTCAGTTTGGAGCTTTTGGTGGCTGGGATTTTGGCTTAGGGCCCGAACACGTAAACTGGAATTACGACAAGCGCTTTTGGATAGGCTTTGGTATAGGTTATAAATTAACCGACCTGTTTAGCCAATAATTACACGTAAAAAAACCCTCTAAACTTTCGGTTTAGAGGGTTCTGATACTTGGTATCGCTTGTTGTCGGGATGGCAGGATTCGAACCTGCGGCCTCCACATCCCAAATGTGGCGCGATACCGGGCTACGCTACATCCCGATTGGGATTGCAAAGGTAGCTTTTTTGTATAGCTGTGCAAACTTTTTTTAAAAGAATTTACAGCTGTTTATTTAATCAATTCATTTGCAAAAGCTTAGCGTCAAAAATATTTTTTACAGGCACCTTAATAGTACCCTGCAAGCATAAAATAGTACATATGTAGTATTGATAGCCGCTTTGATTGTACGTTACTTTATAGTATGCAATATTACCGGTACAAGGGTAAATGTTGCAAAAAACTTATAACCCGATAACTGGCGGGCTTTAAGCTTTATTATTATCAAAAGACCGTACTATTAAATATAGGGGGAATACGGTCTTTCTGATAAAAAGCCCCGCATCAGCAAGTGAAGCGGGGCTTAGTTTTTGGTGATCCTACTTCCCTACCTTAAAATCAACCACCTGCCTTACCAGTTTCCCCTCTAAATTCAGGCCCTCAGCCACAACATGATATGTTCCCGGCTCGTCGGCTGTAAAGTAGCTTATGCTTGCTTTGCCATCGCTATCGGTAACCACATTTGGCTGCCAGTAAATGGTAGACCTAAAGTCGGCTTCGGCATGTTTCTCGTTTGGTTGGTCGTAAGCGGGCGAATAAAATTCGCGCTGTGGCGAGTAGCCTCTTACTAAAATTTTGTCGAGATAAAATATAGGCACGTGGTACATCTCTCCCCCTTTTTTGAGTGTAATTTGTATTACGCCCCAAACGCCCGCGTCGCCATAGATAACAGTACTTGCACCAGATGTAAATAGCTCTATACCCTCAACGTCAAACGGAGAAATATCTTTAAGTGTACTTGGGTCAATGGTCATACCATTTACCATTACGGTCATTGGCTCGCCGCGCGGCCTTGTAATAGATGATACCCGGCCAATACGATAAACAACGTCATTACGCACCTCAACTCCCGCAACCCCGTAAAAAGCCTGTAATAAGCTGGAATAGGCTACTAACTTATCCTTCTTGATCACCCGGTCGGCCCCGCTTAAACCCAATGCAGCCGAGCCTTTAATACTGTTGTCACCATTTTTCCTTTCGCGAATAGTAACCTCTTTCAGCATAGTGGTTTTACCCGGCATACCAGCCGCGAACTGGTCAAAACGCTTTTGTGTATTCATCAGGTAATCAATAAAGTTATTTGCTGCCGCATCGTCAACCACGTTAAAGGAATTATATTTAGGCACAGGTACTTTATTAAGCACAATCCTAACCCTATCCTTACCCTTGGCATTTTTTGCGCGCACTACAAATTTTACATTATTGGTAAAATTAAGACCGTCTACAACAAAATTCCCTTTATCGTCGGTTACGGTATCAACCAAAAGCGGGCCCTGCGGGGTATTGCCGTACAGGGTAAGTTTTCCGTTTGGTATAGGTTTGTTACCTATAGTAGTTACCATACCGCTTACACCAATACTTTTTTCGGGCTGATAGGCAATGCCATCAACCTTACCTGCTTTTGCATCAACCCATTTAAAACGGCGCCAGCCTTGGGTAAGCAATAAATAATCCAGGTGTTTAGCCCTATCTTCGTTAGCGGGGTTAAAGTAATAATTGGGCTTTTCTACAAACCCTTTAAGGTCTGATGTAAGCAGCAGGTTTGAAAAGATGGTGGTTTGCTCATCCTCGCTTGTTTTAACCTTGCCGGCGTCTGTAATAGCTACAGAAAGGTTCCCTTGCATAGGGCTGCCATCGGCATCTTTTAAAACTAATTGCATCTGTACCTTTTCGCGCTTGCCGTATGTTGTTTTGTTATTAATAACGTTCAACTTTAATTGGTCGTTGCGTTCTACAAATAACAGGCGTTCGGCAAGCGGGTTAGCCTCTGCAGATAGTAGGGTAACCTGCAATATACCTGTGCTGAACAAGCTTTTGGCAACATTCATTTTAACATATGGCTGGTCTATTTTAGCTTTAACCGCATATTTTACAACGTTATTTTGCTGCATTATCAATGCCGCTGCTTTGCCTACAAGTAATTTACTGGTTGATATGATGATACCAAGGCTATCCGCGCGGTTATTGTTAACGGCAAGTACGTAACCTTCCTCATCTGCAGCAGGCATTGCGTAACGGCTTTCTTTACCGGAGGCATCTTTAACCACCGCCGTATATTTGTTGCCTGCAACCGGCTGCAACGGGAATACCCCCATACCGGCATGCGCCGATTCAAATTCTGCTACCGTTTGGTTTGCCTGGTCAACCACATAACCCGTTACATTGGCACCGTACCCACCGGGTAATGTTGCCTTAAACGCTACTTTAGAACGCAGGCCGTTAACCAACCGCCCTCCTTCAGGAAAAAACTGCACATCAACCTTGCCCGCGCTGTTTATCACCGCAAAGCGCCTTTTAACTGAGGTTGTTTTATTAATAAAGATCTCGGTTTCCAAATAAGCGTCATCTAAAAATTCTTTCCTGATGGTTTTATCCAGGATTATTTTACCCTCGGCATCGGTGATTAACTTGCCCGATGACAGCTCCCTGTCTTTAGATATGAGCGAGTAGTTTACCTGCTTGGCAACCAACAGGCTTTTATCTTTAACATTTGCATAGGTAATAGTGGTTTTGACTTTAGAGTCGGGTTCAAAAGCAAACCTTGCAGTGGCAAACACATCAGTTGATACGCGCGCATCGCCAATCTCTATATCCTTATTAAAAATAAACTCGTCGTTGTAGTTTTGCATCCAGCGGGTATAAGCTTTAAGGTGATATTTACCTGCCGTAACAAGCGAATCGCTAAGGGCGAATTCGCCGTTACCCAAGCCGTTATTAAGCGGCACTACTTTGGTTTCGTGTATCGAGTCGCGGTCATCAACCAGATCAACATATAAAATATTGCTTAGGGTAGAAAGCTCGTTCTTTTCGGAGTTTACAACGTATGCCTTAAACCAAATATCATCGCCAATACTGTAGTAAGGCTTATCTAAATGGAGGTGTACTTTTTCCTGCGGATGTGCGTCTCGCCATTTATTTATATTGGTTATCAGCGCGTTTAGCCAATCGTCATCGGTAAAAGCTGTGAATAAAGCCACAAATGGCAGTGTTAAACAAATAAGGAGTAGGTTTTTTCTTTTCATGTGATATTATTAGTGTTGAAAGATAGGCCAATTTAACAGAAAAGAAAAAGTAAAAAATGTTAAAAAACTATGGTAAAATCAGCTTCAATTCAGCTGTTTAACGCAAATAAATTACATTAGATCTAACATTTTTGGAAATTTAAATATCCCGTACAAACAATTTTCCCCTATTTGCATTCTTAATCATTATTTGCTTTCTGTTATAAATATTTGCTAATCATATCATAATTGAGAAATAAAAACAACGTAGCCATACTTGGCGGCGGGCCAAGCGCCCTGTTTATGTTTAAGCGGTTTGTTGACACCAAAAGGACTGATCTTAAAGTAACCATTTTCGAGAAAAACAATGTATTGGGCGCCGGGATGCCTTACAGTGCCCAGGGCTCTAATGACGAGCATGTCACCAACGTATCTGGAAACGAGATACCAGACATGGTTACCTCCATTAACGAATGGATAAAAACGGTTTCTAAAGACACGCTGGATAAATATCATATCGACCCTAAAAAATTCAATGAATACAAGGTATTGCCGCGCTTACTTTTTGGGCAATATTTAACCGCGCAATTTGGCCTGCTGCAAAAAAAAGCTAAAGACCAGGTCCTGGAGTTTGAGATTAAATATAACAGCGAAGTAACCGATATAACGGATAACCCCGATAAGGAAAATGTAATTGTAGAGATAAACCATGAGGCAAAGCATGAATTTGACCTTGTGATCATTTGTACAGGCCATAATTGGCCTAAAAAGAATGAAGGCACGGTACCGGGATATTTCGATTCGCCGTACCCACCGGTAAAGCTTGCCTTTAAAACCAATAACCCGGTGGCCGTACGTGGATCATCCTTAACGGCTATTGATGCTATACGCACGCTATCGCGGCATAATGGCACTTACACAAAAGATGACGCCGGTTTACTTACCTACAACGTTTTAGACGAAAGCAAAGGCTTTAAAATTGTGATGCATTCGCGCAATGGCCTGCTGCCGGCCGTACGGTTTCATCTGGAGGATTCGCACCTGGCTACAGGCGCCGAACTTACGCCGGATGAGATCAAACTAAACCGCGAAGAAAATAACGGTTTCCTATCGCTCGACCTTGTTTTCGAGAAAGATTTTAAACTTGCCTTTAAGGAAAAGCAGCCCGGGTTTTACGAGCGTATAAAAAACATGCGCATGGAGGATTTTGTAACCGATATAATGAATCAGCGCGAAAGTGTAGCCCCCTTTCAACTACTTAAAAATGAATATAAGGAGGCAGAAAGTTCCATTGAACAACGCCAATCTGTTTACTGGAAAGAAATGCTTGGCGTACTTAGCTTCGCGATGAATTACCCTGCCAAATATTTTTCGGCAGAGGATATGATGAGGCTGCAAAAAACGTTAATGCCATTAATATCAGTGGTTATAGCCTATGCACCACAAAGTTCGGTTGAAGAGATGATGGCACTGCACCAGGCGGGTGTTTTAGATATTGTAACCGTTGGCGATGACAGCTATGTAGAGCCTGTTGAAGGTGGCGGGGCTATTTACCACTATACCGATGAGGATTGTAAAGAACATGCCGATGTCTACAAAACTTACGTAGACTGTGTAGGCCAGCCACATTTATCTTTTAATGAATTTCCGTACAAGGGCCTTAGCGAAAACCGCACGGTTACTACGGCTAAGCTATGGTTTAAAGAACCGGAAAACGGTCAAAGGGAATTTGAAAACGGTAACGAAAAGGTTAAAGCTGACGGTAAGGGCGGATATTATTTAATAGTACCCGGCATAGCTATAAACGATAGTTTCCAGGCGGTAGACGATTATGGGGCTTTTAACGAACGTATCTACGTAATGGCCGTGCCTTATATTGGAGGCTACAACCCCGACTACTCAGGGCTTGATTTTTGCCAGGAAGCATCGGGCCACATTATTAATACTATTTTATCAAATTAGATATGACCAACCAAATACCAACCGACGCACCCAAACTTTACATGTTATTATTAGGCTCAAAAGCGCCGGGCAGGCACATAGAACAGCACGATATTTTTTTTGGAATAGGCAATTCGTTAAAAGAACTGGTGCCCGATATTAAAGCCTTTTGGCGTAATACAGGCACCAGCCTGCATATTGACGGCTACCGCGAGGTTAATGCTGTTAATGGCTACCGGGTAAAAGTTGTGCCGAAAGGTGCAGATAACCAGCCATCGGGCAACAGGCTGTTTTTTGTAAACCTTGGTGGCTACCTTTCCGGCCAGTTGGCCGAGCAGCATCATATTGTGCTTACGGTACAAAGTGATAAAGGGCTTGCCATACAGCAATCTAAAAAAACAGTGTTTTTCCGCACAAATAATATTAGCGGACCTAAAGGGGCAAGCGCACATGTAGATGATAAATATGGTATTGATGTGGATGACATTTATAATATTGAAGAAATGCTATCCCCCGCCCTTAAAGATAAATACTATATAGACATTACCCCCGCAGAGGATTTAGCCGAGGATGAGATCCACCTGGGTTATTTTAAATTAGATAAGCTTACGTAAACATTTATTTAAAGCAACGTCCATTTCAATAGACAGGTCTTTTAAAATCCCTTATCATAAAACTTCTAATTTAAATTATTTCCAACAGGTTAAAACAAGTTGGTGTTTTTTTGCTTGTATCTGTACAACTTATTGTGCTAAATAGAAACTCAACAAAAAACATCATGGCTAAAAAAGAAACCGGCACCGAGCCGAAATTCGCGACCGCGTCGCCTGAGAAAACAGATACCGGATTACTCGACCTTTTTAAGGATGGCATTATGGACATCTACTGGGCCGAAAACCACCTGGTAAAAAACCTGCCTAAAATGATAGCGGCGGCAAATTCCGCGGAGTTAAAAACGGCTATAGAAGATCATCTCGAAGAAACAAAGGGCCACGTAAGCAGGCTTGAAGAAATATTTGGTTTACTTGAAGAAAAAGTGATAGCCAAAAAATGCGACGCCATGGAAGGCCTTACCAAGGAAGGCGAAGGCATTATTGAAAGTACCGAAGCCGGCACCGACGCGCGCGACGTGGGCATTATTATGGCATCGCAAAAGGTAGAGCATTATGAAATTGCTACCTATGGCGGCCTGGCGTCATTAGCAACAAACTTAGGCTTAACAGATGTTGCCGCTATTTTACAGCAAACACTTGCCGAAGAAAAAACCGCTGATGAGAAATTAACAGAAGTTACCACAACCATTACCGCACAACCATAATTATGGCTAAAAATAAAAAGGCCGTAAAACCGGCTACCGAACCAACAAACTTAAAAAGCGAACAGTTAGGCCAGTTTAGGGATGATGCCGGCGGCCGTCAAATGACTACCAATACCGGTTTAAAAATAAACGACGACCAGAACTCTCTTAAAGCAGGCGACCGCGGCCCTTCCCTTTTGGAGGACTTTATCTTAAGGGAAAAGATAACCCATTTTGACCACGAACGTATCCCCGAGCGTGTGGTACATGCACGCGGCTCGGGCGCACATGGCGTTTTTAAATTATACGAAAACCAGGCGGCAGTTACCAAAGCCCTGTTCCTGAACGATACCGAAACAGAAACGCCTGTGTTTGTACGTTTCTCTACCGTTGCGGGTTCGCGCGGTTCTACGGATCTTGCAAGGGATGTACGCGGTTTCGCGGTACGTTTTTACACACAGGAGGGTAACTTTGACCTGGTGGGTAACAATATGCCTGTATTTTTTATACAGGATGCCATTAAATTCCCCGATCTTATACATGCCGTTAAACCCGAACCGGATAACGAGATACCACAGGCTGCATCGGCCCATGATACCTTTTGGGATTTCATTTCGCTGATGCCCGAATCTGCGCACATGGTTATGTGGGCCATGAGCGACAGGGCCCTGCCACGTAGTTACCGTATGATGGAGGGCTTTGGCGTACATACTTTCCGCTTTGTTAACGCGGAGGGCGTAGCAAGCTTTGTAAAGTTCCATTGGAAACCGCTACTGGGCGTACACGCTGTTGCATGGGACGAAGCGCAGAATATATCAGGTAAAGACCCCGATTTTCACCGCCGCGACCTTTGGGATGCCATCGAAAGCGGCAATTTCCCTGAATGGGAATTGGGCGTGCAAATTGTGCCGGAAGAAGATGAATTTAAATTTGACTTCGACCTGCTCGATTCAACTAAAATAATCCCGGAAGAGCTGGTACCTGTACAACGCATTGGTAAAATGACACTAAACCGTAACCCCGATAACTTCTTTGCCGAAACAGAACAGGTTGCGTTCCACTTAGGCCACATTGTGCCGGGTATAGATTTCACCAACGACCCATTGTTACAAGGCCGTTTATTCTCGTATACCGATACGCAGTTGCTGCGTTTAGGCGGGCCAAACTTCCAGCAAATTCCTATCAATCGCCCGGTTGTGCCGGTTCATAATAACCAGCGCGATGGCTTTTCGCGGCAGAATATCGACGCGGGCAAAACCAGCTATAGCCCCAACTCGCTTAATAACAATTCGCCGGAACAGGTTAAGGCCGAGCAGGGTGGTTATGTAACGTTCCCCGAACGTATTGAAGCGAGTAAGATCCGCGCCAGGAGCAAAAGCTTCCGCGACCACTTTAGCCAGGCCAGGTTATTTTTCCATAGCCAGTCGGATCCTGAAAAAAACCACATTGTAGATGCCTTAAGCTTTGAGCTGGGTAAAGTAAAAACCATCGCTATACGCGAACGCATGCTGGGCATACTATCATTAATTGATAAAGGCCTTGCAGCAGAGGTTGCTTACGCCCTGGGCCTGCACGTACCGCAAGTATTAGAAACGCCGGTAAACAAAAGTATCCCTGCGGATGCCAATGTAGAAGATTATGAACCGGTACAGGTAGAAGGCCCGTTAACCAGATCTGAAGCGTTAAGCATGGCTAATACGGTTAAAGATAGCATCCAAACACGCAAAGTTGCGTTCCTTGCTGCTGATGGTGTAAACGAGAAAGCATTGTTCGCTGTAAAAGAAGCTATTGAGGCCGAGGGTGGCGCTGTAAATGTTATCGCGCCAAGGTTAGGCTTTATCACCTCGCTAAACGATGAGCAGATACAGGCCGATGAAAGCTTCTTAACAGCAGCTTCCGTTTTGTTTGATGCCGTTTACGTACCGGGTGGCGGTAACAGTGTTGCTTCCATTGAGGCAGACCCTGATGCTGTACACTTCCTGAATGAAGCCTTTAAACACTGCAAAGCCATAGCGGCAGACGCTGATGCCATGCAGGTTTTAGAAGCGACATACTTTAGCAAAAAAATAGAAGTTGATGAAGGCGTTATTGTAAGCGATGATACCGCTACTTTAGCTGCCAACTTTATTGAAGCTATAAAACAGCACCGTTTCTGGGAACGCGAAAAGCCGAGAAAGATCCCGGCTTAACATTAATATTTCATTTTAAAGCGCCTTGATAACAAGGCGCTTTTTTATTGGTTTAAAATAGCGAAAGCGCCCTCATTACCCTGTTGGGCAGCAATATCATAAGCCGTTAGCCCGCGTACATCGGTTAGGGTTTTATCTGCGCCTGCATCAAGCAATTGCTTTAACATATCGTTACGGCCAAACATGGCGGCAAACATTAACGCGGTACCGCCGTTGCCGTGCATCTGGTTAAGGTTTGCATCCCTGTCAATAAGTAATTGGGCAATATCGGTATAGCCTTTAAAACACACACCCATTAAAGCTGTGTTACCGCCAAAGTCGGCGCCGTTAATATCAGCACCATTATCCAGCAAAAAACGAACGGTCTCTAACTGGTTATTATAACAGGCTATTATTAATGGCGTGTACCCTTTAGCATCTTTTGCTTCGATGCTTACACCTTGCTTCAAAAGCTCCTCAATAACGGGGATCTCGCCCTTACGTGCCGCGTGTATCAATACTTCATTCAAGTCTACGTTTTCCATATTTAACTAACTAATAATTGCCGGTATAGTTTGCTCTGCACGGTATCAATCCCAGTTAAAGGTTACCTCGCGGTTGTTCAGCTTCCATCTTTCGGGGAACTGTTTGGTCATCCAATCTAAAGGCTCGCCGTTGGGCTGCACCCTGGCAGCATTTGCAAACGCTTGCCTGATAGCCGCTTTCTTTTCCGCGTCTAATATATCCAGCTCGGCAGAAATAAATAACGGCGAACCGCTTTCGGCCAGCAGCTGCATCCATTGTTTATTTTTATCCCACGGCACATCTTTAGTTAAGCCAACACAGTCACCATCAGCCGCGTAAAAGGTATTATTTTGGGGCAGGCGGAAACCAAGCGTATTTACACCCATCTTTTTAGTGCGCGCCCACTCCTTTCCGCTGGTATCATCCCCGGTACGGTTAAGTTCAAACACCCCTGCCGACAGGTGGCTCATGGTATTACAGCCTATGATATACATATCCCCTGCCGATTCGCGGATAGCGCCGTACAGGTGGTTAATAATTTCGGCGTTGGTTTTGCTTTGATCCTGAAATTTCCAACCGGGCGCAGTAAAGTTCTCCTTCATCTGGAAACCCCATTTACCAAATATATCCCAAGTGCTGTAATCATGCTTTACCAGGTGGTAGCCCCATTGTTTATACAGGGCCATATTACGTTTTACACGTGCTATATTTTCCGGGATGGTTGGGTCGAGGATAAGCTCATCATCGTTTTGCGCGCGCCCTGGTATTTTGGGGGCAAGCAGGGCTTTGCTGTCGTCTTTACGGGCAATTAAGGGGCGTGTCCATAAACCGGGGCGCATGCCATGGCTCTTTACCTCGTCGGCCATTTTATGCATATCCTTAAACTTATCGTTCACTATCGAAAAATCGTCGGGCTGCTGCCAGCCGTCATCTATTACCGAAAAGGGGCGGTTATTGGTATCGCTCACTAATTCGGCCATGGCCGTAGTTTGGTCTTTAATGGTTTGGAAAGAGTTTTTGCCGTACACCACATACCAATCGTTAATACCGTAAACAGGTTGCTTCGGCAGGCGTGGTTTGGCACACATTACCTTACAAAAGTTGGTTAATGTTGCATAAGGGGTTTGGCCAGCTTTACCCAGGCTGCTTACAATATCCGCGGCATGCAGGGTACGCTGCCCCAGTTTTACACCTACCCCGCCGGAATGGGTATCCATAATCAATTCTATAGCCGCGGGTTTAACTTCCCAGTAACACATCGTATTCGCGCCTGTTTTTACACCGAAACAAGCTGTTTGCTTATCATCATGTAACAGCACGTACCATGGGTTTTTAGTGCCGGCGTCCGGCGAGCGCCATGCCAGGTCGCCATAACCGCGTTCCCAGTGGTCGCCAAAGATCTTATTGTATTTTACGGTCTGGTAATTCCATGTAAACTTAATGCCCTGTAGTTCGCTATTGGGCGCTTGCACATACACCGCTTGCGCATTGCCGCTGGCTTTAACTTCAACTTTAATATCCTGGTGGCTAAATGCAGCCCCGCCTTTACCTGTAAGTTTCACCCATTGGTTGTCAACTTGTGCCCAGGCCTCATCAGGATGGTTAATAAGTGAATTGCCTATAGCATTGGCAAAAGTTAAACGGCTGTACATAACCGCGGCAAAGCCTGCGGCAGATAGTTTTACAAAATTACGTCTTAGCATAGATTGATTTGAATAGTGACTAATTTAGTGATTAGAACGTTTTAAGCAACCATTAAAAAAGAAAACACGCTAACCAGCGTTAATACATTTATTTCTTAAATTGCGATCTATATGAAAAACGTTTTTGCAATATTATCATTTATAGCTGGCACTTTAACAGCATCAGCGCAGGACTGGCCAAATATTAAACGTTACCAGGAAGCCAATAGTAAACTTGCCGCGCCTGCAGCCGGGCAAAAAAGGGTGGTTTACATGGGCGATTCGATAACGGATTTTTGGATAGTTAACGACTCAACATTTTTTGCGGCCAACAATTATATAGACCGCGGCATAAGCGGCCAAACAACCGGTCAAATGCTGCTGCGTTTCAGGCAGGATGTAATTAACCTTAAACCAGCCGTTGTTGTGATACTTGCCGGCATAAATGATATTGCCGAAAATAACGGCCCGTCTAAAATAGAAGATGTAGCAGGTAACATTTTTTCGATGGCTGAGTTAGCGAGGGTGCATCATATTAAAGTAGTACTATCCTCAGTATTGCCTGCCAATAAATTTCCCTGGAGGCCCTCTATAATCCCTACAGAAAAGGTTACGATATTAAACAACATGCTGAAAGATTACGCGGCTAAAAACAATATGGTTTACCTGGATTACTTTACCGCCATGGCTGATGATAAACGAGGCCTGCCGGCAAATCTATCTAAAGATGGCGTTCACCCTAACCTGGAGGGCTATAAAATAATGGCGCCTTTAGCCAAGGCGGCTATAGCAAAGGCACTCGCCAAAAAGTAAAAAACAGGGTGTCCCATTCCGTCCCGTTTTTCAAAAAATGGGACACATCTTTAATTTGATTTAACTATTTGATTATAAAATACTTAAACCTATTCAGGATAATGTTTACTTTAAGTAAAATTGAATTTATAAAATTAATAAATACTTGATTAACAAATATTTATGTTTTATTTTTTATTAGTGTCATAAATAGTGGGACAGTGTAAACATCTCGCGGTAGAAATAGCGGTTTGTCATTTAAAAATACAATTGCTGTCACCTATTTATCAGGAAAAGAAAATCGGCATTTTATTTAAAATGTTTTGGTGAGCTTAGCGTCTACAATAGTATAACGGATGCTAAACACTATGGAAAACACTTACTTATCATTAAATACATGCCCCGCCATAAACAATTCCTCTCCCGATGAGGAGCGTGAATTGGCCATACTCTTTTTAGATATTCGCAACTTTACGGGTTTAATGGAATCGCAGCCCCAGCAATCGGTAATCACGGTGGTCCGCCGCTTGTTTACAGCCTTTAACCAGATCGTAAAAAGCTTACAGGGTAAAGTAGTAGAAATAGCTGGCGATAATCTTTATGCGGTGTTTGGTTTACAAACTTCCCTTACCGAAGCTGTAAATAATGCCTACCAGGCAGCAAAAACCATGTTTCACACAGTGAACCTTTTTAATGAGGCATATGCTGTGCCTTTTCATGGCGGGCCTTTGCAAATTGGGGTTGGCTTACATGCAGGCCGTGTTTTTGTTGGCGAGTTTGGCCTGGATGCACCTGCAGAGCTATCTGTAATGGGCCTGTCGGTTAATATAGCGGCGAGGCTGCAAGCGAAAACAAAAGAGCTAAATAACGACATGCTGATATCTGAATATGCTTACAGCATGATAAATACTATTGGTACAAGCCCCGACAAACAAACAGTGCAATTACAGGGCATAGCACAAAACCAGCAAATTCGCCTGGCGGGCAAACCTTACGATAATAGCCGCCAGCTGGCATCAAACGCCCTTAGTATGGATTATTTATTGGCTATATCGGGATAACAAGCCTTATTTTATAAGTCTATCATATATTAATGCGAAAGCCACTTTATGAAGTGGCTTTTTTGGTTTGGATAACAGTGTAACAGAGTTATATGCCGGCATTTAATTACTTTGGCCCAACCATTTACATACTTATGCAAAAAGGCAAAATAACCTTCTTAAAAAGATGCTCCCTTTTAATATTTATAGCGATTCCCTTATTATCGCTTATCAATCAAAAGGAAATTACCTGGGTAGCCATAGGCGACTCTATCACCTACCTGAATGATCATCGCGATGAAACAAAAAACAGGGTAAAGAAGGGTTATTTAACAGGCGTTACCGAGGCATTACCCTATATTAAATACATTAACCAGGGGCATAATGGCTGGACCGTACAAGGCATTGCCCGCGAGATTGAGAACCTGGGTATTGTTAAGGCCGATTTGTACACAATTTTCCTGGGGACAAATGATTGGTGGGCGGGCATCCCGGCAGGTACATTAAACGATTATAAAAATGATACCGGAATTGGCACTTCATCGGGCGCTTACCGTAAGATCATCAATAAGATCCGCAGCCTCAACCCTACTGCCAAAATAGTACTGATAACTCCCATGCAGCGAAATGACTTTGTTTATATAAACGCCCCAAACAATAATGCTTATGGCAGTTATAAAGATAAGAATGGGCAGTCTTTAGCATCCTTTGCCGAGGCTGTACTTGCAATAGGCAAGTATGAGAACTTACCTGTTGTTGACCTCTATCATAACAAGGACTTAAGCATCAAAAACACAATAAAATTTAAAAGGCTAAAGGACAACACAGGGCACTACAAGAATTACAAATACCCCGCATCTATCGGCATTCCTTTTAACCCGGGTATTGATGATTACCCTTACCCTATTGAAGCCCAGAACATGACATTTGACGGCCTGCACCCATCTGATAGAGGATATAAAGTAATTACAAAAGCCATTGTTGCCCTGTTTAAAGAACTAAAATTATAATCGCTGTCAAACAGGGGGATGTTCAAAAATATATAAACAAAAAAGCTGTTGTTGTAGTTGTACCAATAACCGGATAGTAATTTAATACATCCATTTAAAAGGAATTGATATGAAAAACCCATTTAAAAAAAAGGATAATAGCGGCATATTAATAGCCGGTTTAGCAATAGGCGCAATGTTTGCCGGAGCGATAACTTATTTGTACATCCGTAAGCAAAACGAGATACGTGCCGCAGCTGATAAACTGAAGGAACACGCTCAGGATTACCTAAAAAAGAAGGCGAAGAAAAAGCTAAAAACAGATTTGAACGAATTGTTATAGCTATTATTTGGCGGAGTGCGCACCAACTACATGGCCAATAATATAGCCAATTATTAATGCAACTATAATAAGCGCCAGTAATATATATTGGCGCTTATCCATATTTCTTTGAATCTCTCTAAGCTGAGACTGGTGCAGCAATTTTTCATTTTGCAGTTTCATGTTTTGCTGCTGTAATTTAGATAGCGTACCGTTTACCTCAACAGGCTTTTCCTGCTCTGCCTTATAACGCTTAACAAAGCCCCCAGCTTTAAGAAACTTATCGCCTTTTGGTTTTAGTACAAGCTTTTCCGGCAAATCATAATCCCCGTGTTTACCGGTTACGGCAATAAGGCCTTCCCGGGTTAATATTTGTACCAGGGCAAAAGCGGTTGCCTCATCCTGGTCAAACAATTCAAGCAGCTGGTTCCTGGTCAAACTGTCGGGTATGCCAAAGGCTTCCAAAACAGCATCCAGCATTTCGCATTCATATTCATTCAGCTCAATCATCCTTGCAAAAATAGTAATATAGCTTTACTATTTGTATTTGTGCATAAAAGAGATTATGAACGCATAGGCATGTTAAACAATCATAAATACCATTTCCCGATTTTTCCACATCCGTTTTGTGCCTAAAGAGTTTGGTTTACCTTTGGGGGTTACATTTATTTTTACATGACCGAAGAACTAAACCTGGTAGAAATTGCCAAAAAACATGTGCTGCTGTTACAAAGCCGCAAAGCTTTAAAAGGCCGTTGCCCTTTTCATACCGATGAAACCACTTCTTTAATGATTATCCCGCACACCAATATGTTTAAATGTTTTGGCTGCGGTGCTGAGGGCGGCCCTGTAGAATTTTTAATGAGGATAGAAAATAAAAGCCGTAACGAGATAATAAGCCGGTTGGCTAAACAAAACTTCCCGGCTTAATGAAGGTTATAATAGCCGAAAAGCCATCTGTAGGGCGCGAGATCGCTAAGGTGTTTGGCGCAACCAATAAGAAAGATGGCTATATTGAAGGTAAAGGCTACACCTTTACATGGGCATTTGGCCATCTGCTGCAACTTGCCGCTCCGCAGGAATACGGCTTTTACGGTTGGAACGTGCAAAACCTGCCCATGCTACCGCAAAAATTCAAATTAGCCATCCGTAAGGTTAAAACAAAGGATGGCCTGGTAGATGACCCGGGGGTTAAAAAGCAACTAAATATCATAAAAACCCTTTTTGATGAAGCTACCGAAATTATCGTAGCTACTGATGCCGGACGCGAAGGTGAACTCATCTTCCGTTATATATATTACTACCTTAAATGCAAAAAGCCATTTAAACGCCTGTGGATCTCATCACAAACAGACGCAGCCATTAAAGATGGTTTCAGGAATTTAAAGCCAGGGGCTGACTACGATTCCTTATTTAATTCCGCGCATTGCAGGTCGCAGTCAGATTGGTTGGTGGGCATGAATGCCACGCAGGCCCTAAGTTTATCGGCAGGTACACGGTCGGTACTATCACTTGGCCGCGTGCAAACACCAACGCTTGCCATGATCTGCGCGCGTTATATAGAGCATAAAAACTTTGTACCGCAAAACTTTTACCAGGTGGTGATACAGCCCGATAAAGACGGGCAGGCGTTTAAGGCTGTATCCGTAACCAACTTCAAAACTAAAGAAGAGGCCGAGGCCGTGCTGCAACTGGTAGAACCAACCTGCACAATTGAGAACGTAGAAGCAAAACCGCGAAAAGAGCCGCCACCACTATTGCATGACCTAAGCAGCCTGCAGCAGGAGGCCAATAAGCGTAAAGGTTTTACCGCCGACCAAACCCTCACCCTATTACAAAATCTTTACGAGAATAAACTTGTAACCTACCCCCGTACCGGAAGCCGATACATTGGCGATGATGTATTTGCAGGTGTGCCACAATTAATAGCAGGATTTACGGAGCACGTTGAGTTTGGCAAACAAGCTATAATACTTACTTCGGCGAAGCTGAATAAACGAAGCGTAAACGCCAAAAAGGTTACCGACCACCACGCGATATTACCAACCGGAGAAAAACCCAATCATCTTACTGACGACCAACAGGCTATATACGATATGGTTGCCGGGCGAATGCTGGAGGCTTTCCATGCCGATTGTATAAAGGAGATCACGAAGATCACGATACTATCAGGCACAAAGTTTCTGGCAAGTGGTACAGTTATACAAACCGCGGGTTGGCGGGCGGTTTTTAATGATAAGGACGAAGAGAAAAAGGACGAAGAAAACGCAACGCTCCCGGCAGTTAAGCCAGGAGAAATATTGCCTGTAACAGCTAAAGACATACTGGAGAAGCAAACCAAACCCAAACCACTTTACAACGAAGCCAGCCTGTTAAAGGCGCTGGAAACGGCCGGCAAGGAAATAGACGATGATGAGCTACGGCAGGCCATGAAAGACAGCGGCCTTGGCACACCGGCCACACGCGCCGCTATTATAGAAACACTATTGAAACGGGATTACATAGCCCGCGAAAAAAAGAACCTGGTTCCTACATCAACGGGCCTGTCTGTTTATAACGTGGTAAAGGACCAGCGCATATCGCAGGCCGAATTAACCGGCGCCTGGGAAAAACGCCTTGAAGAGATCCGCAGCGGCGCATCAGTGAGCGCATTTCAGGAGGAGATTAAGGTTTATACGAGGGCTATCACCCAGGAACTGTTACAAGCCGGTAAGGGTATGGCGCTCAAATAGCACTATAACCTTAACAAGTTATCCGATCAGCTTAAAATATTGTTATTTGGCTACCGGGAATGCAGATATCCTTAACCTCGCGCCGCCCATTGGTACTAAAGTTAGCTGAGTAACCAGCTCGCTGTTTTTAACCGGGCTTTGCGGCAGCACGCTGCATAAACCGTATTGGTCTATCGTCCAATCGGGTATTTTTTTGCCTTTTGCTAAAAGCCGTATCGGCGCGCCTGCGTTGGTAAAGGGGTTATTATCTTTAGGCCATTCTTGCTGTACAACTTTAAAAGAGTTTTCGGGATGCTGCTTATCCAATACCAGCCCGTAATTCCAGGCCGATGCCGGGTGGATCTCGTATGACGGCCATTTCTCAGGATCGGCACCGGCCTGCCAGCGCGAATCGCCTATGGCCGTTTTCTTACTATCCTCTTTTATATATTTCTCGTCTATCTTTAACGAGTAAGTTAACGGGCCGTAGTTTACACTAATACTGTTTTTATTTTTGGCCCATTCACGCACTTCTATCTTCATTGGTAATCGCAGGATAATCTTGTCACCGTTCTTCCAGGTTTTAGCCAGGCGTATATAGTCGCCTTTATCGCTCGTAACTTTTACCGGCAAGCCGTTGACTTTAACTGAGGCGCCCTCACACCATTCGGGCACGCGTAAATACATCGGGAAGTTTGTGGCCTTAGCTGTGTTAACGGTAAAATTCACCTCGTCCCTAAAAGGATAACGGGTAGTTTCGGTTATGGTTACCGCTGCACCGTTACCAACTTTCGCTTTTACCTGGCCCTGCGTGTATAACTGGGCTACCAAACCGTTATCCGGAGTAGCCATCCAGCTATTTTCGGCATAATAAACCCAACCTGCGGCGTGGTTATGCTGGCAACAACGGCTACTAAAAGGGTTCATCATTAAAAAAGGCCCGTTATTATCAATACCCGGGTTATGATTTTTGCCATCGCTTAATACCATGTTGGGCGCGGTTAAATAGCGTAGCGACCTGTAATCGGGCATAAAAGCTGCCGAAAATGTATTGAAAGCAACGTCTTCGCAATTGGCGGCCCAAAAGCTGTCGCCGGTAATGCCCAGCAGCATTTGGTCTGATGTCATTTGCTCAACCATTCCACAGGTTTCTACTGCCTGGCGTGGGTCGTCATAACCTTTACGGGCATTTTCGTCGGCGCCAAACATACCTCCCGGCACCTGGCCGTAAATATCACGTATCAGCTTAAAATCGTTATAAGTGGCTGCAATATCTTGCGGGTTATGGCTTTGCAGATAAAAAGTGGCCGGCTCCCTAAAGCATTGTGCAACGTTTACATTGTGCCAGTTGGGCAGATTGTTGGCCTGTCGCCAGTTGGCGGTGTTTTTATCAAGTTTAGATGCAAGCTCCAGCAAAAATTTGTCGCCCGTGCGGTTGTAAAGCCAGTAAACACTAGCAATATTATCCCCGCCGCGGCTGTTCTCCCAATAATCCTGCAACAGCTTACTATCCGGTAACGACAATTGAAATTTAAAATATTTGGTCATGAAAGGGATTACACGCTCATCTTTACTATATTCATAATACGACTGCAGGCACCAAAGCATAGGCATATTGGTCCATAGGTCGCGGTTACTATCATGTTCAACAGCAGGCCCAAAATCCCCGTTATCGCGCTGATTATTTAGTACGGCATCTATCCAGAACTTAGCTTCGGCTATCATCTTTTTATCGTCGAGCATATAGCCAATATTAGCATAACCCTTTAGCCAATAAGGTAATTCCTCCCAACCATATTCGCCTTTTCCCTCTTTATTAAGCCAGGCGTTGTTGGTTTTTGAGAGCCAGATGCTTATTTCACCAAGGTTACCGGTAAGGCCATCGCGCTGTAGCTCAAGCGCTTTTTTTAACCACCCTCCTGCTTTTATACTGCCTACAGGTAACTTTACAAAATACGCCTTTTGCAAGGGCGCGCGGTTGCTGATATAATTTGCATTTAAAGTACTGTTATTTATTTTTTTAAGCATAGTAGCCTTTACAGCCTGGGCAGATGATATTTCTATACACGCACAGCTAAGTATTAACGATAAACTAACAAGCTTACCAAGTGTGTTGAAGTAATTCATTCGATAGGTTTTATTTGGCAATTAGGAGAATACAATTTTACGTGTTCAGAATGTAATTTCCCTACATGCTTCGAATTAATTTTATGGCACAAAAATAAGGCACCTACACAAGTTTTGTCATCCAATCCTCATTAGTTTTATCCCGATAAAATGTTTGTAAAACTTGCTCGTCATCATATTATGGCAAAACGACTCCCTCTTGTACTGTTACTTTGGTTAATAACCAATGTATATTTTTTTCAGGTTCTAGCAACACTAACTGCAAACCCTTTGGTCCACCTGGCTTACCGCTTAATTGATATAATCCTGTTAACCGGCATGGTTTCGCTTGTTTTTTTACCAAAGGGTGGTAAAATAGCACAACATATTATAACCGGGCTTATGGCATTTATGCTGCTTACATTTGTACCACGCCTGTTCTCGGTACCTGTATTACTTATTGAAGATATTACCCGCATGTTCAGGGGCTTTCCGCCACGGGCTGTATGGGTTAGCCAGCTTACCGCGGCATTAGCAGCCGTTATATTTTTGGTGGTTTTATTTGGCGTTACCCGTGGCCGGCACTTTTACCGCATACGCCGCGAAACACTTTATTTGCCCGACCTACCGGAGGCTTTCGACAATTTTACCATAACTCAACTGTCCGACATCCATTCCGGCAGCTTTACCAGCGACACCGGTGTACAAAAAGGGCTTGATATGGTAAATGCACAGGAAAGTGACCTAATTTTGTTTACCGGCGACCTCGTTAACAATAAAGCATCAGAAATGGACCGATGGATACCCGCATTTTCAAAATTAAAGGCTGCTTATGGCAAGTTCTCAGTATTGGGCAACCACGATTATGGCGACTATATTCCCTGGGAAAGCGAAAAAGCTAAACACGATAACTTAACCCGTTTGAAACAGGTGCATGGCGATATTGGCTTTAACTTATTGCTTAATCAGTCTATCAGTATCAAAAAAGATGGGCAGGCCATTAACCTCATAGGTGTTGAGAACTGGGGAAAGGGCGGTTTTCATAAATATGGCGACCTTGAAAAGGCAGCAGCCGGCTTACCTGCAAATAGCTTTAACATTCTCATGTCGCATGACCCTTCGCATTGGGATGCGGTAACACTTGGGCATCAGCAGCATATTCATTTAACGTTTGCAGGCCATACCCATGGTATGCAGTTTGGCATCGAGCTTTTTGGCTTTAAATGGAGCCCAATTAAATATGTGTACAAGCAATGGGCAGGGCTTTACGAGCAAGCAGGTAAATACCTTTACGTTAACCGCGGCTTTGGCTATCTGGGTCTAAAAGGGCGCATTGGCATGTGGCCCGAAATTGCGGTGATTACCCTGAAACACGGTTTGGCATAATAAACCATATAGAAGCACGGCAGCTATTTAAAATTCCACCATACTGCTGTTTTAGGTGCTTGTCCCAAAGTATAGGGTTCGCCAATACGGGGAACGTTTACAGGCATGCCCAGTTTTTTGGCCGCGGGAAGTAACTTTTGAATGGGTTCATTCCAGGTATGGTCTGATGCTTCAAACCTGGCCCAATGAACAGGTTGTAGCATATCTGCCTGCAAATCAACGGCGGCCTGGGCGGCCTGCCCAAGCCACAAATGCGCCCATGGCCAATTGGGGCTATATTGCCCGCACTCCATCAGTGCGAGGTCAAACGGCCCATATTGGCTGCCAATTTTTTTAAAGTGTGAGCCATAGCCACTATCTCCACTATAAAAAATACGGTAATCACCCATTTGTAACACATAAGAAGCCCAAAGCGTTTTATTCGTACTGCCGTAGGTGCGGTTACTTCGGTGTTGCGCCGCTGTAGCTGTAATTTTAAGGCCGCCGGGTAGCGTTGTGGTTTGATCCCAATTTAGTTCGATGATCTTATTAGAATCAAATCCCCAATAAACCAAGTCAGAGCCTACCCCTTTTGGCACAACAGCCATTTTAATGTGGTTCCGCAATTTTTTGAGGGTGCTATAATCTAAATGGTCATAATGGTCATGAGATATAACCAGCACATCTATATGCGGCATATCCTTTACATGGTAGTTTGTTGTACCTTCAAAGGCCGTAACCAACCCGGGCACAGGCCCCGCATGATTACTAAAAACCGGATCAATAAGTATATTGCCCTGCGTGCTTTTAATAAGTAACGATGAATGCCCAAACCAAACTATGGTTGGCGCCGGTGTTGGCAATGTTTTCAAGTCTGTTTTTACCCATGGCAGGGGTTGGGCGGGCCGGGTAATTTTAGACCGGTTGTGTAATAATAATAGAAACTTATTGCGCTTAACCGTCGAATCAGACTGTTCAGCCAAGTTTACAAACGCCCCGTTTTTAAAATTAGGCAATGTATCTAACCGGGCAAGCGCCTCGCCTTTAGGGTTTTCTCCTACCGACTTTACCAGGCCGCAACCGACAGCCATCAATAGCAACATAACCAATCCTACCCCTATGCAACTAATCTTCATATAATAAGCCTAATAACGTTAAGGGCAGCTTATTATTTCGCCATTTCGATTAACGTAGGTACCTCAATCACTAAACAAAGGATTGGGGTAACGTATAGTTGTTATCTTTTTTTTAAGCGATCACCGTCGTGTAAACGCCTGGATCTCAAATAGGCAAGCAACTCTTTAGGCCGGTCTGTTTGTAACACAGTAGCGCCGTGGCTTATCAGCCAGTCCCAGCTATCTTTTTTGTTATTTTCTTCAACGGCCAAATCATCATCATGCCCGGCGTTTAGGGATGCCCATAACGAATTAAACCAGATCTTTGAACCGGCAGCGGTTATAAAACGGTTATCCTTAAGTATGGATGAAGTATCGCTCCTGAAGTTAAACTCGAATGCCCAGGGCTTTATATTTTTAAGATACTCTACAATAATTGCCCTTGCATTGGCCTTATCAAGGTTTACTATTGGCATAAATACAATGCTGTCTATAAGTTTGGGATACTTTCCTTTTAATTCGGGATAGGTAACTTCTGCCTTAAACAACGCTTGTTTAAGTGTGCCTGTTTCTTTTAATACAGCGTATGCTTCTCGGTAGTAAGGATAACTTTTATCGAGGTTTACCAATACGGGTTTGCCTTTTAGGGCCAGCATCACTTCTTTAAAAGTAGGTATAGGGTTGCGGGTAACGCGGCCAAGGCCATTCCTTAGCCTAAATTTTTGTATCTCGGCCAGTGTGTAGTCTGATGGCTTGCCTTTGCCGTCGGTGGTGCGGTCAAGCGTTTGGTCGTGTAAAATGATCAGTACGCTATCCTTCGTTTTATTAAGGTCAAGTTCAACAATATCTACACCCATAGCTGCCGCATACTCAAAAGCCCGTAACGAATTTTCGGGTGCATTGCGCCAGTCGCCACGGTGCGCTGCAACCATTACCTTATTTTGAGCTGCTAAATTTATAGTCTGCAATAATAGCAGCACCAGTATCAATTTTGCTTTCATAATATATGAAAGGCAAGGAGTGTAACGCCCCTTGCCTTTGTTTAATTTTGGTTATTTACTGTAGCCCGGATTTTGATACATTTTTTCGGGATTAAGCTTATACTCATCAAAAGGTATTGGATAATACCTGTCTTTGGCGTTAAAGTTGGCCAATTTAGGTATGCCAAAATCCGATTGATTTTTTGCCTTAAAGTATGCTACCAGTTCGTCGGTGGTAAAGGTGCGCAACAGATCGAACCAGCGGTGATGTTCAAAGGCCAGCTCTACGCGGCGTTCATGCAAAATAGCAAGGCGCAGGTTAGGATATTTGGCTGCATAGGCCGGGTTTGCTAATGATGCGGTATAGCCCGGCAAACCTGCCCTGGCGCGTACCATATCTAAATATCCGGTTGCACCTGCTACATCGCCTAAATAATTGCTTACCTCGGCCAGCATCAGTATCACATCGGCATAACGTATCAAAATCCAGTCGTTACCGCCGTAACCAAGGTTTGAAGCTCCGGAGCTGGCATCTCTAAACTTAGTTATAAAATAATCCTTTACAATCGGGTCGTTGGCAAATTTAACCGAGAACGCCATACGCGGGTCGCCCGTTTCGTAATCTTTGATCAGATCTGGTGTTACGTTACCACCTACCCCGGCCGATTTTACCAGCGAGTTAATAGTTTCGCCCTTTGCCTGGTTATTGGCCGCAATGGACGAACTATAGTTGATATCGCCCTGTTTATTTACGATTTGCCAGATGATCTCAGGACAGGTGGATTTTTTGGTTACGTCGAAAATATCCGTATAAGGGATTGTGCTCAAGTTACCGAACGTGCGCACATTGTAAGCTGCTAACAGGTAAGTTTTGGCATTATTAAGGTTTTCGGTACGGCCGGCTTGGTCTTGTGTGGTAGCCATAGTTAAATACACCTGGCCTAATGTAGCATTTATAGCTGCTTTTGACGCACGGCCAATGCCCGCCCCCGTTTGTAAGTTGGGCAGGTTACTGTTCAGCGCGTCTTTAAGGTCGGCAACTATCTGTGCATACACAGCGGCTTGTTTTTCGCGGAAGGTGTTCTCGGCCACTTCCTCAAACGACAGTTGTTTGGTTACCAAAGGCACATCGCCCCATAACCTTACCAGGTGGAAATACATTACAGCGCGCAAGAATTTAGCCTCGGCGGCGTATTGCTGCTTTTGCGCCGGATCGGCAAAAGTAACCTTGTCG
Organism: Mucilaginibacter lutimaris; assembly: GCF_042676625.1. Taxonomy (NCBI): domain Bacteria; kingdom Pseudomonadati; phylum Bacteroidota; class Sphingobacteriia; order Sphingobacteriales; family Sphingobacteriaceae; genus Mucilaginibacter; species Mucilaginibacter lutimaris. Next base: position 85,836 of record NZ_JBHTIA010000002.1, on the reverse strand, counting down.
ATATTTGAAAGCACTACGTTAGCACGTGAAATTGTACCGTACAGGGATACCCAGTGGCTTTTTAAATAAGTATTACTGGCGAGGATAGAAAAATCTCCAAACTGGAATGGCTCGCCCGCGTTGGATTGATTGTCGTTACGGCCGGTGTCATCAGACCGTTCATCCGTCCATAGGCCGCTATTTTCGCCAATGTTGTTGCTGCTGCGTAACGATTGATAGATACCGTTTACCGCGGTAAGAACATCATCAGGGGTACGGAAACTTTGCCCCAGCTCAATTGCGTTGGGGTCTTTTTGCTCCAGAAAATCTTTTTTACATGAAAACTGCGACAGCGTTAGTATGGCTGCGCCTGCTGTTATGATGATTGACTTTTTCATTTCTTTTTTCATTTAAACGTTAGAATGTAGCCCTGATACCTAAATTGTATGAGCGTACCAATGGGTACACCCCGTAATCTACGCCCGGTGCCAGGTTTGGCGGCTGTGTGTTATTTGATGCACCGCTACTGTAATTGTAATCAACCTCGGGGTTGTAACCTTTATACTTGGTAATGGTAAAGGCATTAACTACCGACCCATATAAGCGAAGCCCTCCTATACCTAACTTATCGGTAACCAGCTTTGGCAGGGTATAACCTAAAGTGATATTGTTACAACGAAGGAACGAACCATCCTGCAGGTAGAAGGTTGATAAGCGTGTACTATTGCTTTGTGTACCCGCGCGAGATGCACGGTAAACGGTACCATTCCCGGGGTTGGCAGCGTTGCGGTAACGGTTTGCTACATCGGCATAGTTGTTACCGGAGCCTTCCATGTTGTATAAGTAGTAATCCTGTCCATCTAACACATCATTACCCTGCGAACCGTTAAACGATGCGCTCAGATCTATCTTCTTATAGGTAGCGCTCACGGCAAATCCGTATGTAAAATCAGGATAAGGGTTACCAATAATAGTTTTATCGGCATCGTTTACTACTCCGTTATGGTCTGTATCTTCAAAGTACAGGTCGCCCACGTGCAACGGGTTCGATTGTGATGAAGATGGCGCCACTTTATTGATGTTTTCTTCGGTAACTATGCCGGCTACTTTAAACCCATAAAACATACCTACAGGCTGGCCTTGCTGTGTAATACTGGTTAAGTAAGAACGCTCGGCACCATTAATAATAATGGTATTGTTGCTGCTAAGCTTAGTTACTTTATTACGGTTGATGGATATGTTACCACTGATGTTAAGCGTAAAATCTTTTTTGCTGATAGCCCGGCCATCTAACTGGAAATCGAAACCTGTGTTGCGGATCTCTGAATTACGCAGGTTGGTAAGAATGGTAGTAGCTCCCGAAATAGCCGAGATGGGCTGGTTATACAGCAGATTATACGATTTACTTAAGTAATAATTAGCAATAACCGATAAACGGCCTTTAAACAAACCAACTTCGGCACCAAAATTATACTGCGAGGTTGATTCCCAGCTCAGGCTTGGATCGGTTAGGCCATTTGCATAGGTGGCAGATGAAACCGTGCTGTTATTGCCAAACACAACACCGGTTGGGCTTGCTAAAGTTTGCAGGTAGCCATAGTTACCAATGTTATAATTACCGCTAAGGCCCCAGCTTGCACGCAGCTTTACGGTAGACTGATCGCCCAGGAAGTTATTGTAGAAGGGTTCTTCAGACAATGTCCAGCCGGCAGCTACCGACGGGAAGTAACCGTACTTATTTTGAGGCCCAAAACGCGATGAACCATCCGCCCTGAAAGACCCGGTCAGGTAATATTTGCCTTCGTAGTTATAAGCTACGCGGCCAAAATATGATAACAGCGTAAAGTTAGATTTACCTGTTGGGCCGCCGTTAAGCGTAAAGAAAGTCGCGTCAGCGCCTTTGCCTGTAACTTCGGGAACGTTATCGTTCTGGAAACCTTTGGCTGATACGCTAAGTGCATCGCGCATGTTTTTTTGTATTGTGTAACCGCCAAGCGCGTCTATACGGTGTTTACCCAGCTGCTTACTAAAGTTCAGGGTAAATTCTGCCAGTTGGTCGGTAACCGAGGTGGTTTGTGCCGTAGCTGTTGCAGCCGCTATAGCTTGTGGCGAACCCGGAGGATTTGCACCACTGCTAAGCGTGGTTGGCAGGTAGTAATCGTACTTTTCATTATACGTGTTATTTCCTACGTTAACCTTAAAAGTTAAATCGGGCACTATCTTATAACTTGCTAACGCGTTAATACTGGTACGATACCCTTTCCGGCTTATTTTAGTACGTGTAGCCAGAGCAACCGGGTTCTCTATACTTTGATAGCCGTAAGCCGATGATTGCGCAGCGGCAGCGTTTGTAGCCAACGAACCATCGGCATTATAGGCCGGGAAAAACGGCATATAAATAAGCGCGCCTAATATTGGCCCGTGGTCAAACCTGCCCTCTTGTATCTCGCGGTTGTAGTTTGATGTATAAGATACATTGGCGCCAACATGCAGTTTCTTGCTAATATCAGATTCAATATTCGACCGGAAATTATAACGCTCCTGCCCGGATGACAGGATAATACCCGGCTGGTTTTGATAGGCACCGCTAATGTAGTAACGCGTACCGCTACTACCGCCAGAAAATGAAAGCGTGTGTTTTTGAAATAGCGTATTACGGTAAAGCTCGTCCTGCCAATCAGTATTTACCGTTTGGTCAATAAGTTTTTGATTTGGAAAGTCGTACAGGTAATCAGGGATCTGTACGCTGCCGGCATTACCTACATTCGCCACGCGGGTTGTGTTTGGGTCGGAATACATGGCGTCGTTCCAGGTATGGCCGGTGTTCACCCACAGATCATGATAGGCATTGTTACGTCCATCGATTACCAACTGGGCAAAATCATCCGAGTTAAGTAATTTCACCTTGTGGGCCAGCTGATCTGAGCCTATCTGAATATCATACTCAAACTTTCCTTTTCCTTGTTTCCCGTGTTTGGTAGTTATTAAAACTACACCGCCTGATGCCCGCGAACCATATATGGCAGCTGATGCCGCATCTTTTAGTATATCGATAGATTCTACATCTTCAGGATTAATGTAAACATCATTATTTGCCGGGTAGCCATCAATTACATAAAGCGGATCGGAACTGGCGTTGAAAGAACCGACACCACGCACACGTATCTTTGTGCTTTGATAAGGTGCGCCGCTTGTTTGCGACACCTGCACACCCGCAACCTTACCAACCAATGCCTGCCCTAATGTAGGCGCTGCAAGGTTAAGCTCACTGGCTTTTACGCTGGATATGGCACCTGTTACATCGCTTTTGCGCATGGTTTGGTAACCTATAGCTACTACTTCATTCAGCATATTAGCCTGCGGATTTAGCTTTATATTAACCGGCCCTTCTTTTACAGTTACCTCTTGGCTTATATAACCTATAAAGCTAAACATGAGCACAGCGCCCCTATCCGCCTTAATCGTGTAGCGGCCCGTTGCATCAGTACTTGTCGCTATTGTAGTATTTTTAACCTTAACAGTTACACCGGGGAGCGGCTGGCCTGTTTCATCTATCACCCGGCCGGTGATATTATCGATATTAGCGGTACCTGCGGCTGTTGGGCCGGCTATTACCGGGGCAGAGAACATTAACAGTAAAACAATAGTTATACTGTTAAATGCTACTCTTAAAAGATTGTGGATAATCTTTTTTTGCATACATTTAAAAATTAATTGTTGAAAAACTTATGGTATGAGTTAATTGACAAGCATCACAAAACCGGATAAATGTTAGCGCAGTTTCCGGTTTTTGTGTTTTACGCTTTAAATAGAATGGAGATGGTTAATGTGCTACATAGGCAAGTAATTAGTAGAATTTAAACTTAATTAACAACTTTTATAAATTAAGCAAGTTAAAGGCTATAACTTTGTTATTTTGGCAACAAAGCTAAAGGAGCTGTCTTAATTAAACAGCCTATAAAAGTTAACTTTTTGTTAAGGAAGCAGGCTTACCAGGCGGTTTTGGTGTAGTTAACGTTATTTTTTCGCGACGAACTTACGGCAATACCTTTTTGAGCATTTATCAACGCAAAACCTTCCAGTTCATCAGCCCTGCTATCTACATCAATTTGCTTAATTACCTGCATTGTGCCCGCCTCAACAGACTTGTTAAGATCCACGTAAGTAAAGCGCCATTTACGCCCTTCTACCTGGTTTTGAATAAGTATCAATACATCTTTATCGGCCACCCAACACAAATTTTGCACCCATGGCGAGCAGGTAAATTTTTTGTAGAGTACACCTGCGTCTGATGTTTTGCTGCAATGTGCCAGTTTTTCTGGGTCGTAAAGCCTTACCTCATTATTTTTACCGCCGTAATCAGCTGTGGCTACAAACCATCTGTTCTTATATTTAACGTACTCGGGCCTGGTGCCTTGTATACAGGCATCATCATTAATTGTGCTAATGAGGTTACCATCAAGTGTGCCGGTCTTTTTTAGCCCCGGCCAGTTCACCTGGTATATCACGGCTTTCCATTGCGTGCCCTCTTTATTTAACCTGATAGAATTACCTATAAAAACCCGGTCGCCACCGTTATAAGCTATACCGGTAGGGTGGCCAATTACGTCCTGCCCATTTTGTGTAAGTTTGTATTCTTTGCCGGTATATAAAAGGCTATCGTGTTCCCACTTAAATTCCCTTATCATTCCAATCTCACGGTCGCCGTATAAAAAAAAGCGGTCGCCCTGATGAGATACGCCCTGGCAAGCGCCTAACGAATCCACAGTTGTTTCGCGGTAAATGGTATTATTGATACCCGTTTGTATAAAGCCGGTAACAAGGGCGCCAATAAATAATAATATTAAAACGGGTAAGGTACTTTTCATTGTTATGGGTCCATTGGCTCATCTGCATCAATTTGCAACGAGTTGATGAGCGGGTAAAATTCAAGTTCGGTTTCATTCACGCGTTTACCCAACCTATAAGGCACATAGTTAAGCTCGGTAAGGCACCGTTTATCCATCGTAACAATAAAATCGTTTTGATACTTATCGGTAATAATTAAGCCTGGTTTGGTAAAAGGCATCCCATATCTGAATACCAGACGTGCATCATTACGGATATTAGTGGTTGTGTGGCGGGCATGGGGTTCGATAATGATGGCATAGGCAGGCACATGCAGCTTATCAGCCATGTATTTACGCATTTCATATGCCTCATTATACTTTGTTTTGTAGGGGTGCACATTACCACCGGATACAACTATAAATGGTGCTTTGCCGGCAAAGTAAGCCCTTGCTGCCGTTTTACAACGCAGCATCCCTTCGCCGCTTAGTGGGGTGGTTAAATTATCGGGGCCCGCGCCCGGCACAAGTATGTGACTATATGGATATGCCGACCACTTTGTAGTTTTAATTTTAACTGCCGCTAAGTTATTTGCGCCGGTGGACATGGGTTCAAAATCGGCCGCGTTTTCCCGCTCATTCACTTCGAGATAGGTTAACGCCGCGGTTAAGGGTACATCAAAAAAAAGCCCGTTCTCCTTTACTGCCGCTTCAACTTCGCGTGCGCAATCATACATCAGGATGTAATACCCTTTCTTGTTCACCTCGAACGCAATAGAATCAATTTTAGGATAATTTGGCTTTTTACCTTCTGCATAAACGCCAATAGCAAAGTTTACAGCCTTAGCGTCCTGCTCCCAGGCCTTTACAAGTAAATTTGCAGGCTTTTCCGTATGGTTTAATATATATGTGCCTGAAGGTATAAGGTGTGTTTTTACTAAATTATCCAGCGCGTTACCGGGTTTATATAAACTCATCAACCGATCGCTTACTATACCGATCTCATCGTCGGTAAATTTAAGAGCGGCAGGCAGGCAAAGCCCATCTTTACAATTATTAAGAGCGTTTGTTAAGGCCGATAACTTCTTATCCCGAATTTTGTTAAATACAGAATCCTTCCTTAACAATGCCGATACATTTTTATCGTTTTGTAACAAGGTAAGCAAGTAATAATTTTTTGCTTTTACCCAGTTACCACCCGGCATTATCTTATATGCCGGCAATGCACCCGAAAATTGTGCCCATACGGTTGAAGAAAATAACAATAACAGAGAAAACAGCAGGGATTTTTTCATGTGTTAATTAGATTACGCAAAAATAACCCTACATTGTTAAGTGCATATTATGCTGCAATTAGCATAACGTTATACTATTTAACTATTTGCTGTTCCCCCTGAAGTTAAGTTAATAAATTAAAATATCGGCTATTAAAACGCTTAATGTGAACCACCTGATGTAATTAAATCGCTTTATCAATCCTTACCGCCAGCCACCACCAAGTGCACGATATAGCCCCACTTCGCTCAGGTAAATGTTCTTTTTGGTGCTTGCCAACTGCAATTCGGCATCTAATACATTTCGCTGCGCTGTAATTACCTCTAAATAACTTGCCCGGCCTAACAGGTACAGGTCATTCGCAACCGAAACAGCATTGTTAAGTGCGCTAAACTCTTGTTGCTTTAGTTGATAGTACTTGCTGTAATTCTCCATACCGTTCAAACCGTTCATCACTTCCTGGTATCCGCTTAAAACGGTTTTTTGATATTGATAAAGCGCTTGTTTAGCCTCTGCAACTTTGTAGTTGTAGTCGGTTTTAATTTTTTTACGATTAAAAACAGGTGCCGTTAAACCACCAACTAACCCAAACACCGCAGATGAAGGGTTAAAAAGCAATGCGGCTTTAAATGAATTGTAACCGGCATAAGGTGTTAAGGTGAGACTTGGAAAAAAGGCGGCACGTGCCGAACGGATATCCGCATTGAGTGCTGTTAACTCAAGTTCGGCCTGGCGAATGTCTGGCCGGTTAAGCAATAGCTGGGTGGGCACACCCGTTTTTAATTTACCGGGAAGCGGAAGCGCCGTAATGGATGTATCCCTGTGAATGGTACCAGTAAACTTGCCTGTAAGCAAATGCAGGCGATTTTCTGTCTCGGTGATCTGTTGCAGGGTGCTATATTGTAATGCTTGCGTATTTGCCAATTGCGCGGCAAATTGCTGTACAGCCAACTCAGTGGCCCTTGCGCCATCCTTCTGGATTTTTACGATCTCCAGCGCATTTTGCTGTAACACAATATTTTTCCTAATGATGCTTAACTCTTTGTCTAAAGCCAGCAATTCATAATATGCGGTGGCTATTTGCGCGGAGAGCTCAGTAACTACCATACGGTAACCACTTTGGGTTGCCAGAAAGCGCGCCAGTGCGGCCTTATTTTGATTTTTTAATTTTCCCCACAAAGGCACCTCCCAGGAACTTCGCAGACCTATAAAATAATCAGGTGTGGGATTTGGGATGCGCTGATCGCCATTGATATTGGGCGATAAGTTGGTATCGTAATTACCTACCCCATTCATTGTATAATCGCCATATCTTTCTATACCTGCGATGGCGTTCAAATTAACGGATGGCAACCTTAGGGATTTGTTATACTGCAATGTAGCAGAAGCCATTTCTATCCGCTGCAGTGCAGCCTGCATATCAAAGTTATTTTTTAAGGCCGTATCAATCAGCTTACGCAGGCTGGTATCGGCAAAAAAAGTATTTATAGGGATGCCTGCGCTGTTCAGTGTATCGGTGCCGCCTCTGTAAGTAGAAGGTAACGTCATGGTAGATTGCACAGTAACAGCTTTATAATTTTTACAACCAGCTGTAATTGCCACCATTAAAAGAACAGACAAGTAAGCGGTGTATTTATTGTACTTATACATATTAATTCAGATTTATGGGTTCGGTATCAACCACGTGTGCTTTGTGTTCGGTTACAGGTTGTGCAGGCAGCATCGTTTTAGGCGCAAATATCACATACAGGCCGGGAATGATAACCAGGCCGAAGATGGTACCAAAGAGCATACCTCCTGCGGCGGCGGTACCAATTGAACGGTTACCCAAAGCCCCCGCCCCATCGGCGATACAAAGAGGAATTAAACCGGCAACAAAGGCAAGCGACGTCATTAAAATTGGACGCAATCGAGATACGGCGCCCTCAACCGCAGCTTGCAAAACAGTAGCACCTTGTTTTTGGCGCTGCACTGCAAACTCAATAATGAGTATCGCGTTCTTACCTAATAACCCTATCAGCATTACCAGCGCAACCTGGCCATAAATGTTATTTTCCAGCCCCAGCACCTTCAAAAAGAAAAAGGCGCCAAACACGCCGGTGGGCAGCGATAAAATAACCGGAAGTGGTAACATAAAGCTTTCATACTGCGCTGCAAGCAGTAAGTAAACAAACACCAAACAAACCAAGAAAATATAGATCACCTGGCTGCCAGACAAAACCTGCTCGCGCGTTATACCCGACCACTCAAACGTAAATCCTTTGGGTAGTTTTTTCCCGGCTACCTGTTTAATTGTGTTCAAAGCGTCACCGCTACTATATCCCTCGGCTGCATCGCCTGTTATCATGGCTGAGGTGTACATATTATAACGTGTAAGCTGCTCGGGTCCAAACACCCGTTTCATACTGATGAAGGTGGAGAAGGGCACCATTTCTCCCTTGTCGTTTTTTATAGTGAGCCTTAATACATCCTCGGGCTTGGTACGAAACTCGGGCGAGGCTTGTACCATCACTTTGTATAATTGACCAAAGCGAATAAAATTAGACGCGTAAAAACTTCCCATCAGCGTTTGCAGTGTAGACATGGCCTCATCTATGGTAATACCTTTTTGAGCTGCCATAGCCTGGTCTACAGAGATCATGTACTGCGGAAAACTGGCGTCGAAACTACTGAACGCGCCGGCAATCTGCGGTGTTTTGTTAAGCGCTGCAACCAGGTCGTTAGTTACCTGGGCTGTTTTTTGCAGATCCTCAGAACCTGTTTTATCCAAAACTCTGATCTCGAAACCACTGGAGTTACCAAAACCCGGTACTGTTGGCGGCGGAAAATATTGAATGGTAGCATCAGAAAGCCCTTTTGTTTTTTCCTGCAATTCATCCATCATTTTCTTAACAGATAATTTACGTTCATCCCAGGGCTTGAGGTTAATCATTGCCATTCCATAAGATGCACCCGCCACACCGTTAGCCAAACTATAACCCGAAAGAGTAGATACCGATTCCACATCCGGCATACTTTTGGTTTGTTGCTGTATAGCGGTTAAAACCTGTTCGGTACGTTCTACAGTGGCACCCGGTGGAGTAGTGATATTCGCGTAGATCACACCCTGGTCTTCTGTAGGTATAAAACCCGATGGCAGTATCGCATTAACTCCCCACGTGGCAGCAACAAAGAATACCAGTATAATGATGGTAATTAATCGCCTGCCCGCAATACGGCCGATCAAACCGGCGTATTTGTTTGATACGCCATCATACCCTTTATTGAAACGGTTAAAAAAGCGCGCCAATAACCCTTTATGTTTGGCAGGTTCCTGATGCTTTAACATTAAGGCGCAAAGTGCAGGGGTAAGCGTAACGGCATTAATACCCGAAATTACAATTGCAAAAGCCAGCGTTAATGAAAACTGGCGGTAAAACACCCCCACCGGGCCCGTCATAAAAGCAACAGGCACAAATACCGCCGACATTACCAGGGTAATGGCAACAATGGCACCGCTTATCTCTTTCATGGCGGCAATGGTTGCCTCCATAGGCGGCAAATGTTCTTCGGCCATTTTTACGTGCACCGCCTCTACCACAACTATCGCGTTATCTACGACAATACCAATGGCCAGCACCAGCGCGAATAAAGTGAGCAGGTTGATGGAAAAGCCCAGTAACTGCAAACAAAAAAGCGTGCCCACAAGCGCTACCGGCACTGCCAGCGCCGGTATAAGCGTGGAACGAAAATCCTGCAGAAAGATAAAAACCACTACGAATACCAACAGAAATGCTTCTACAAGTGTAACGAGCACTTCGTGGATAGAGGCATCTAAAAAGCGGGATACATCATAATTGACATTATAGCTCATACCCGCCGGGAAGGAGGTATTTTGCAGCTCGGACATGCGGCTTTTAATATTATTGATCACTTCGCGGGCATTAGACCCGGGTCGCTGCTTGATCATGATAGAGGCAGAAGGCCGGCCATCTGTTTTAGATACCATTCCATATGTAAGTGCGCCAAATTCAACATCAGCCACTTGCTGTAACCGCAATACGCTGCCTTTACCATCAGCCCGTAGCACAATATCTTTATACTCTTCTGGTTTAAAAAACTTACCGGGGTACCGCAATACGTATTGCAGCAACTGTGGTGCCCTATCCGAGCTTTGGCCTGTTTTACCGGGTGCGGCCTCTACGTTCTGGCTTCGTATAGCTTTAACAACATCGTCGGTAGATACGTGGTAGGCTGCCATACGGTCGGGTTTTAACCATACCCGCATAGCGTACTCTTTAGCACCCATAATTTCGGCCCTGCCTACGCCATCAATACGCTTAAGCTCCTGCAGTACATTAATGTCCGCGAAGTTGTAAATGAATTTTTCGTCCAGAGTGCTGTCCTTACTCATTACGTTAAGGTACATGAGCATACTGTTCACTTCCTTTTCGGTAGTTACACCAGCTTTTATCACCTCTTCCGGCAATTCATCGATAATAGTTGATACACGGTTTTGCACGCTTACAGCGGCCACGTCAGGATCAGTACCAACCTTAAAAAATATCTCTATGGAAGTTAAACCATTGTTGCTGCATACGGTAGACATGTAGGTCATGCCCGGCACACCGTTAATGGCTCGCTCTAAAGGTGTGGCTACCGCTTTTGCACAAACTTCGGCGTTGGCACCGGTGTAAGTGGCGGTTACAGTAACCGATGGCGGAACAATATCAGGAAACTGGGTAACAGGCAGTTGCAATAACGCCAGTACACCCAGCAGGGTGATCAATAAAGAGATCACCAGAGACAGCACAGGCCGCCTGATGAATATATCAAACATGGTTGAATATGGTAATGGGGTAAATAATTAGTAAGACTGCTGCTTACTTTGCAATTGCTAACGCCTTGTTGGCTGCCTTTATCGGTTTAATGATCATGCCGTCCCTTACGCTTTGCGTACCTTCAAATAAAATGCGGTCTCCGGGCTTTAGGCCATCCTTTACCACATAATAGTGCGCAAGGCGTGTTATGGGCGTAAAGCTTTTTATGTGAAGCTGGTTATTAGCATCAACCAAATAAACATAACTTTTGTCCTGTATATCAAATACGGATTGCTGAGGCAGGAGAATAACGTCATTAGCACCGGTGCTTACAAAAAGTTTGGCAGTAGCACCATGGCGCAGCAAGCCATCCGGATTGGGAAAACGGGCCCTGAAATCAATAGAACCGGTGCTCTGTTCAATCTGGCCTTCCACTATTTCGATACGGCCCGGATGTTTATATTGACTACCATCAGATAGTACCAATTTTACTTCACGCCCATCTTTATCAGATTTACGCGAGCGCTGATATTGCAGGTATTCGTTTTCAGGAAAGCTGAAATAGGCATACATAGCACTGATGTCTGATAGATCGGTCAGCAGTGCCCCCTCTTCCAGTAAACTACCGGCCTTTAGCGGAATGCGGTGTATGATACCATCAAAAGGCGCGCGGATATTGGTGTAAACGATATGATTTTCAGCGCTTTTAACGCCAGATTGCGCTTCTTCTATGGTTGCTTTATCGGCATTTAGCCTTGATAACGCCACATCAAGCTCCGATTTAGAGATCACTTTCTTATCAACCAGCAGCTTTATACGGTTAGCTTCCAACTCGGTAGCCCGTGCATCTGCCCGTGCGTTGCTTAAAGCGGCTTTTGCCTTACTCAATTGTGTGCGGTATTCTTCGTCGCTTATCTTAAAGAGCAATTGTCCTTTTTTAACCAACATACCTTCGTCAACATATATTTTTTCGAGGAAGCCTTTAACCCGTGTACGGATCTCTATATTTTTTATAGCCTGTATATCGGCCACATACGGCGTTTGCAACACGGTATCAACCGCTTTAAGGGTAAGCACCGGCAAGGTTGGTTGTTCCTGTTTTTCATTGCCGTTATCTTTACTGCTTGCTGTGCAGCCTGCCATAAATAGCAAGGGTAGTACCATAAGCGCAAGGCCCGGTATAATATTTAATTTCATTTTTTTTGCTGTAAAGTATAAGCACCGGTTTGGCGCGTAATTTTTTTAGATATAAGCCAGCTTAAGGCTGGTGACATAACTAAACAGCAAATCAGAACGGACTTAGCCTGAAAAGAAAATGGTGTAACGGCGGTAGTAAAAACCTGTTTACCCAGGGAAAAATATGGTTATTGGGTATGGCTTTAATTAAATCGAGGTAATTTAACAGATCTATTGCCGGTAGCTGGATATTAAAATCAATTGTACGGGTGTTAATATATCGCCTTCGGTGATTGATCTTATGATGCTCGTGCTGGTCGTGGTCGTCAGATGCAACATGGTTAAAGAAAATGTCGACCAGGGTATTATCAGAAGATACCTGTGCTGAAGTTTGAGATACCGGGGAATTGTTGCCTTCTATAAAATTTGTAGGGTGAAAGCAAACCAGCGTATTAACTAACCACGCGGTAATAAGTATGAAAAACCATCTCTTTGGTACCATGCGCGGCAAAATTAGCGAAAAATAGTTTAAATAGCTAAACGAGTGTCAAATGCATTATAATGTATTTGTAAAAAGTACTCAACGGAATATTCTAATATTCCAAAATATTAAAGAGCTGCAAAACCTTATCATCTTCCAGGTTTACCAGGCCTTGTGCTACCGTCATTGAGGGGCTTTCTTTTAAGGCCATCGCCCAATCAGGAAAATACCGCTGTTCTATTGGCCCTTCGCGCAAGGTTGTAACCCGCATATGGCGCTTGTCGCGCTGTATATTATTATATAATTGGTCAATATGCGGCTTAGGGCCTTCTATAAGTTGAATATAATTTTCGGGAAGGCAAATGAGCATGCCGGTTACATCAAAGCGGCTATTTAAGTCCCGGGATACCTTCAGTAGTTCCCGCAGGCCGTCATCGTCCAGGGTCCGGGTGGGCGTGCTAACATAAACAGTGTAATACAAGTTCATGACTAACTGGCTTTAATGGGTAATGTGAAATAAAATACCGAGCCTTCACCGGGTGTGCTTTCCGCCCAGATATGGCCATGATGGCGTTCTACTATTTGCTGGGATAAATATAACCCCAAACCAAGCCCCGAAATGTTCTTATTTTCGGTAACACGGTAAAAACGGGAGAAGATCTGTTCTAATTTATCGGCCGGTATCCCGATGCCCTGATCGCGGACACTTAGCTTTGCCAAGCCGTTCTCCTGAGAAAGATGAACCTCTACTTCATATTTTCCCGGAGAATAACGAATAGCGTTGGTCAATAAATTAAGGATCACCTGCTCAATGCGCTGGGCATCCCCCTGGATAGGAAGCGTTTCCAGTTCGGTTTTAAGAACCACCCGATGTGTTTGATTAGAGTAGGCTATCAATTCAATGGCATCGCGTGTCACCTGGCAAAGATCGAGCGTTGCAAGTGTAAATTGCAATTTTCCCGCCTGTATCTTTGAAATATCGAGCAGATCAGAAACCAGGTCGTTCAGTTTCTTGATCTGCCGGCTTGCCCGGTTAAGAAAATCCTTCCGCCGTTCTTCGCTCATATCGTTATTCAATATCTGCAAATATCCCTGTATACTGGTCAAAGGCGTTTTCAATTCGTGGCTGGCAAGGCCAATAAACTCATCTTTTTTATCATTGAGTTCTTTGATCTCGTCATACAGCCGGGCCTTTTCTTCCTGAACGGCCAGATGCTCGCTGATATCCCGGGCTATTTTAGAGGCCCCTATTATCTTGCCGTTCTCGTCTATAATTGGCGAAACAGACAGGGATATAGGCACTTGCCTTCCCCCTTTGGCTACACGTACGGTTTCAAAGTGGTCTACCTTGTTACCCTTGCTTACTTCTCCAATTATAAATTTCTCCTCGTTTAACCGTTCGGGAGGTATGATCAGCGAGATGTGCTGGCCTAATGCTTCAGCCTCCGTGTAACCGAACATTTTTTCTGCCGCCTGATTCCAGCTGGTGATAATACCTTCCAGGGTTTTACTAACTATCGTATCATCAGAACTGCCTACAATGGCAGCCAGCATTCCCTGTTTTTCAGCGGCATGTTTAATGGCCGTAACATCACGCGCTACTTTTGAGGCACCTATGATGGTACCGCTACTACTAACAACAGGAGAAACGGTGACAGATAAATGAACTTCCCTCCCATCCTTATGGCGCCGTACAGTTTCAAAATGATCTACCTTTTTACCCTTGGCTATCTGCCCTATAATAAAGTCCTCTTCGCTCAGGCGGTCGGGCGGTATAATAAGAGATATATGCTTACCAATGGCTTCTTCCTCTGTATAGCCGAATGTCCTTACTGCAGCCTGGTTCCAACTGGTAATGATGCCTTGCAAAGTTTTACTCACAATGGCATCATCAGACGTAGCTACTATTGCAGCCAGTATTGCCTGTTTTTCGTTGGCAAGCTGCCGGTCGCTTATATCTTTGACAATCTTTGATGCCCCAATGATCATCCCCTTATTATTACGAATAGGAGACACTGTTATAGAAACCGGCACTTGGTGCCTATCCTTAGCTATCCGGAATGTATCAAAATGAGCTACCTTTTTGCCCAGCAATATCTGTCCGAGTATATAATTTTTTTCGGCGCTCTTATTCTGTGGAATGATTAGACTGATGGATTTCCCTAAAGCTTCTGCTTCTGTATAACCAAACATTTTTTCGGCCGCAGGGTTCCAGGTAGTGATGATACCTTTTGTTGTACTGCTGATAACGGCATCCTCCAACTCAGCTATTATTGAGGCTAATATGGCCTGCTTCTCATCGGCAAGTTGATCGGTTATAGTGATTAGCGGGTTACCGGAAAGCTTTGTCATTGCCATTTAAACAAAATAGGAGTTAAAATGTTCGCACCATTTAATATTTATAAAAACAATAACGGGATTAATACTTCTACTTTAAACATCATCATTTGTAGACTTGATAAATGTTCGCAGTTATTAATAGCTAATAAACAACTACTCAATTTTATTACTCATTAGTTAAAACCATCCTACTCACTGTTGGTTTAAATAATACGTCCGATACGCTTTGCATAGTTGCCAATAACGAACCAATAAGTTAAAGATAAATTTTATGAATAGATATGAAATCCAGTTGAAAGATTTTGGACGCATCCTGCTTGGGCAGGAGCCATCTATTTTTTGCTTAAAGTATTCGTGCGGATATTGATAACTTAAACTTTGTTAATATGTATAGTTAGATGGCTTGGCAAACAAATGACAGGCGAACTTACCCTGATGGACATGGCAGTAATGTTAACCTTAGGTGCAATAGTATCCTTTGCTACGCTGTGCGGTGGCTTCCCAGTGCGGCATTATTTATTTGGGATACCGCAGCCATAAGTTTGAAAACCTGGTACAAGGAAAAGCCGGCACAAGCCATGGCAGAGCAATAAAAATAAATGTGAAAGTTGCGGCCACGAGATATAGACGCCGGCTGTAACCAAACAACCATAAAACCATGCAAAAACAAACAACTATTTGGGCGCTAAGCGCCGCGGACAAAATTGCCAAATATAAAGGCGATATCCATTATCAGTACAAAGCAGACGCATATGTGTTTGATGTACGTTCAATAGATGAATCATTGTGCATCGTGAGTAATTGGAATGATAAAACCAGCGTAGCATTCCGTACGGCCTATGCGCCCGGAGGCATAACTGTTGACGATGTTAAAGAAAGCGATGCCGGAGCAATAATACAAGTTACAGGTAATACAGGAACTTTTATTGTAGAGATCAACTTTCCGTCAACTAAAAACACCCTTTTACACTACCAGGTTAAGTTTACACCCAGGGGTAATTTAAACATCCCTTACTGGCCAAAAGATGTATTGGTATTCAAAAGTGATGGCAGTTTGGCAGATACTGAAGGGGACCTGTTTGTGAAACAGATAGGTATTCGTAGCGGGGTACTATATGCAGGTGTGCAAAAACCCGGGAAAGGCTCATTCCTTTATTTTCAAAACTTAACCGCCATTAATGAATACTGCATTGAAACAGAAACATCAATAGCCGATACGGTTACCGGCCAGTGGCCGGAGTTCGGTTTTTCGTTACCGGCAACTAAAGAAAAGCCATTACCGGAAGGTAAAGAGTTTACTATAGCCGACGCTTTTGTGTCATTCAGCACGCAAACCCCTGCAGATCAGTTTGAGGTTGCCACAGCATATATAGATCACCTTGCTGCGATATACCAATTTATCCCGCGTCCCGATACAAATTACCAGCCTTATAACGAAATTATACACAACTGCATTCATGATCTAAGAACCAATAAAGGCTGCTGGAGCCAGCATAAAGGATGCTCATACCTTAATGCCTACGTATGTGATTATGCTACCCCTCCCGAAATTATGGTGCAGTTAGCCGTGCTATTACCCATGTGGGATTATTGGAACTGGAGTGGCGAGGATATGGAAAGCAGTAACGAGATATATGATAATCTGGAGACCTTTTATGATGAGGACATCCATACTATAAACCGGTGGCTGCCCGCCGCTCAGGATATGCTTGACGAGTCGGAAGAGCAGAAAGTGCCCTACACCATGGATTCATGGTACCTGCATCATCCGTTGCTTAATCTTGGCCGAATGGCACTTGCCGGCAACGAAAAAGGAAAAAAACTTTTTTTAAACTCAATAGATTATGCCATAAAGGTAGCCCATCACTTTAATTATAAATGGCCTGTGTTTTACAACATGAAAACGCTGGAGACCTTAAAAGAAGAAACACAACCGGGCATGGGGGGCGAAAAAGATGTTGCCGGCGTGTACGCTCAGGTAATGTTAATGGCTTATGACTTAACCGGCGAAAAAAAGTATTTCAAGGAAGCCGAAAAAGCAGCGCAATCACTTGTACAATTCGGTTTCGATATTTTTTATCAGGCTAATAACGTAGTGTTCTCTACAAAAGCAATGCTAAGGTTGTATAAAGACACAAAGAAGGAAGTTTATCTCAATCTGTGCCATTTATTAATAGCCAACATGCTTAAAAATGTGGCTTTGTGGGAGTGCGAATATGGCTATGGTAAAAACTTTCCGCTGTTTTTTGGTTTGTTTCCGCTTAACGATGCCCCCTACCTCGCCGTTTATGAGGAACAGGAGTGTTTTGCTTCGATACATGATTTGTTAGAGATGGCCGAGGGCATACCATTGTCTGATAATGCGCGCTTACTATTAGCCGAGTTTGTGAAATATATGATCAATCGTGCGGCGTACTATTGCCCGCCTATGCTGCCGAAAGATATGTTGTCTGAAGAAGTAAAAACCGGTGAAATAGACTCAAAACTATGGATAGCGCTTGAGGATATGCACGATGGTTGGGAAAAAGCTGGTGTTGTAGGGCAAGAGGTTTATGGCGCCGGATTATGCTTCGGCATAGTACCACGGCACTACGTTATTATCCCCGATCAGCCTTTTTTAGTTTATGTAAATTACCCGACAGGTAAAAAGCAAATAACGGGCAACACCTTAACGATGCAAGTTTTAGGTAACGAAGCCTATACCTGCAATCTTCGCTTTGTTAGGCATAACCAAGACAGTAAACTGCCAGAAATTTCGGTTATGCTGGGTAATAAGGATGACCAGAAAAATATTGATAACAGCGTGTTATCTGCCGATAGTGATATTACTATTCACGGCAATCAAACCATCATTATCAAATGGAAATCATCCACCAAAAAACAAAAAGTTAAGTAATGGAAGACAAGATGAAAGCAGCGTTTAAAACACTGGAGGGTACAATTGAAATGGCGAGGCCGAACCGGACTACATGACTGGGGAACGGAACATAAAGCATTGATTCCACACACAAAATAGTGATGATGAATGCCATATCAGCTCTATTGTTTAAGTCCATAAGCCCGCAACAGGATGCAGACTTATGGACTTAGTTTAAAGGAGATATGCTCTATTACATTTCTAACTAAGATGCAGAGATCACTCCGTTGGTTGTGCATACCCCGGCAACTCCTATCAACACTGCAACAATTCTTGAACGCTCGTTCGCAATATTAACTTATAATGGATCAATATATTTTCTAATATATTGAAAATCTGCAATACATACTTTTTAGTACATAAGATACAAATAAGTACATACTTGCCACATTTATTTAACTGTGTAATTTTGTAACACCAAACAAAATAGGATCCATAATTCATATAAGATGGCACCTCAATTAAAACACTAAAATGAGCATACAAGAGTTAGAAGACCGGATATTACTAAGAGAACTTGTAGATAATGTATCTATCCTTGGAGATCAGAAAGATTTTAATGCGCAATTGAACCTCTTTGCAGAAGATGCGTTGTCAGAAACGTTTGCCGAAGGGGCCTTAGTATTAGAAGTGAAAGGCCGGGAAGAAATGGCAAAGGCATTCAGTAAGTTTCTTAAAGAATATGAAACCGTTTATCACTTTAACGGGCAGCATGTAGTAACATATAATGGTGACGAGGCAAGCGGTACATGCTATTGCTTTATTACGTTAATAAGCAGCGAGAACGGAAAAAAAGTGAAGACATATATAGGGGCCGTTTACCACGACGAATATATACGGCAGGATGGGCGCTGGCTTATAGCAAAGCGAATAGGTAATTTTGAATGGCAGGAAAAAATGCTTTTAACCAACCGGAAGATTTAAATTACAACAAACATAACGACAGGCTGCCATATTTAGAAGCCTGTCGTTTTATTTTAGCGCTCGGGCATTTTTGCTAAACCCGGTTTGTTCGGTTAATATGCCAAAATAGTTTTTAGTTAGGCTTGTGCTAAAGAAGCAAGCAGTTCAGGCAGTGTGGTAATGCCCCAGTGCTCAACGTATTTGCCGTCTTTCACCCTTACCATGTCTATCACCTCAATGTTTACTTTCTTCCCGGTAGCAGCAACACCCAGCAACGGCCCTGTTTGTGTACCACTAATGGTTTTGCGAGTAGTAACCATATCCTCTTCCGCAACCTGATCATGTATAGCTACGCTTACATCCGGCATGGCCGGGCGTAACACCTCATTAAAGAACCAGATCATGCCTTGCGGCCCGTTATCCATTCCGGCCGGGGCCGACCGGTTTACAAACTTATCATCTATAAGTGCATTAAAACTGTCTATATTTCCCTGCTCAATTACTTCTTTGTTAAAGCGGCGCACTACGGCTTTGTTGTTTTCTGTCATCGTTTCCATTGTTATTTGTTTTGATGATACAAATTTACCTGAGCTAAGCGGTGCACGTTAGGGCCAAACGTTCAGGTGTTACGGCACAACGTTCAACCGTTGTAATTGATAATCGCTTGGGGTGTTACCAAAATGGTTACGAAAAGCCTCCGAAAAGCTGGAATGGTTTTGATAGCCCACCTTTAAATAAACGCCCGAGGGGCTCTCCCCGGCCGATCTAAGCAATTCGGCGGCCAGCTCCATTTTCCTGGTGAGCAGCCATTTTTGAGGAGTGGTATGATAGATCATACTAAATCGTCTTTTAAAAGTGGAAGTGCTCATATGGCAAAGGAATGCCAGTTCGTCTACCGTTATTAACTGACCTATATGGCTTTCTACTACTTTTTTTATCTGCAATTGCTCCTTGTCTTTTGTAATGATCTGGATAGCCCCGAAACGCGCAGGGTCGGAAAGTAAAAGATACAAAAGCAATTCTTCGAGTTTGAGCTGCCTCACCGCAGCAGGTAACCTGTATTCCGTATTTACCAATGCCTGTGTTGACGAGATAAATTGTTTAATATAATTATCCTGCTTAAAAATGAGGAAAGGTTGTTTACCGCTTAGCGGCGTTACGCTTTGCAGCAAATGATCATACTTAATAAGAAACCTGTTAAACACCTCGTTACTAAAGTAAAACAGTACGCTGGTAAACTGTTGCCCCGTTGTTAAAAGTTCGGAAGTGAGCACGTTTCCGGTTGATAATACTACGAGTTCGCCGGCATTCACTATGGCGGTAGCATCAGGGTAAACAACGGTTTTTGTACCACTAACCAACAGGTTGATCATATTTTGATTTAAAACGATCCTGTTTTTAACAGAGTCATGCCCCGAGGTATATGAACGGATCACTACCTCATCTGCACCGGTAGCAGGTTCATCTAAAATATCGTCGGGTAAATAATAGGTATTCATACGGCTACAGCCTTTTATACGTTTAAGTTAGCATTTATACGGTGCATATTTATGTGGCCAATTATAAGCTAATGAGCAAAATTAATAAAAGCAACTTTTGGAATCCACTGGGCTGTTTGCCGTTATTGAAGGCAACAACCCGGTGGAGATTTAACCAGATTTTGAAATTATGTGTTAGTAGTTGCATATTGGTGCAAAATTATAACTCAGGACGGACTATAACATTGTAAATTCCTGATGACCTCTTGCAATACAACTATGCATAAAAAGATATTGTTAATCTGCATTAATCTATTGGTGATAATGGGTTTTGCTCAAAGTCAGCAATTGCCTGTAGACCGGAATACCCAAGCAGCTTATTTAAATAAAACGCGGGCTGTAAACGGACTGCCGGGCCAAGCCTACTGGCAAAACAAAGGAGATTATAAAATAGATATAAGCTTTGACCCTACTACCCGAAAGGTAGATGGTACTGTTTTTATCGACTACTATAACAATAGCGCAGACACTCTTAAGGTTCTCGCACTCAAATTATATCCTAATCTTTATAAAGGGAACACGATGCGCAACACCGTTATTTCCACAACCGATATTGGAGAAGGGATGCTTATAAGCGATTTAAAGATTGACGGCCACCAGGTAGAGAACAATGAGCAAGTAACACGGGGTACCAATATGACTATTAAGGGCGTACAAGTATTACCCCACGGCAAAACCATGGTGTCTATTAATTTTAATTACACGCTCAACAAAGGCTCTTTTAACAGAACAGGGCAAATTGATGAAGGAACGTTTTTTATTGCCTATTTCTTCCCCAGGATCACCGTGTATGATGACATCGACGGGTGGAACCAATATCATTACTTGGGTAAAGAAGAATTTTATAATGATTATGGAAACTTTAAAGTTTCTGTTACCGTTCCCGGCGAGTATCAGGTTTGGGCTACAGGTGATCTGACCAACAGAAATGATATTTATCAGAAAACGATAATCGACCGTCTAACAAAGGCAGAGTTAAACAACGACATAGTTGATATTATTACTAAAGATGATCTGAAGAACAGGAACATCCTAAAAAACAACCGACCTAACACCTGGAAATTTGAAGCCAAAGACGTTACTGATTTTGCATTTGCCGTAAGCCGGAATTATATATGGAAATCTTCGAGCATAATGGTTGACAGTGTTTCACAGAGGCGTACGCGGGTCGACGCGGTATATAATCCCATTCATAAAACCTACGATCCGGTGATAATATATAACCGTAAAATAGTTGAAATCATCAGCCATAGCTTTCCGGGCATACCCTTCCCATATCCTCATCTTACCATTATAGATGGGCTTGACGCTATGGAATACCCAATGATGGTTAATAACCTGCCTTTTGAAGATCCTAAAGATGTTGTAGAGTTTACCGCGCACGAAGTATTCCATAC
Organism: Mucilaginibacter lutimaris; assembly: GCF_042676625.1. Taxonomy (NCBI): domain Bacteria; kingdom Pseudomonadati; phylum Bacteroidota; class Sphingobacteriia; order Sphingobacteriales; family Sphingobacteriaceae; genus Mucilaginibacter; species Mucilaginibacter lutimaris. The sequence goes on along the minus strand of NZ_JBHTIA010000002.1, from coordinate 64,205 downwards.
TATATTTCCGTTCTATGTAGGCATTAACGAAACTAAATATTCATTTATGGACGAAGGCTGGGCAACTATGGCGGAGTTTATGTTTCATTCTAAAATCGCACCTGAGATCCCTTTGAAATATGACATAAGCCCGGTTAATGATTTTGCAGGGATGGCCGAAGATGTGCCTGTGATGACACCAACAGCTCAGTTATACGGTAACGCGCGTTATGCTGATAAGGATCTAAAACCGGCTCTTGCGCTATGGTATATAAAAGATCTGCTCGGCGAAAAAAAATTCGCCGAAGCAACCCGATATTATATACTTGCCTGGGCAGGCAGGCACCCAACGCCTTACGATTTTTTTAACTGTTTTAACAAAGGCGCCAATATAAACCTGAATTGGTACTGGAAGAAGTGGTACTTTGACAAAGCTATACCCGATTTATCGATCAGCAAGGTATTGGTTAATAACCAGAACTATCTTATCACAATATCAAACATTGGCGGTGCACCTGTACCTGTTCACCTGAATATTTATTTTACTGATAAATCAAAACAGGTTATTTCTAAAAATATTACAGTATGGCAAACGTCAAACAAACTCAATCTAAAGATAAAGGCCAAATCCAGGATCGTTAAGATCACACTCGGTGATGCTTATGATGCCGATATTGATACTAAAAATAATGCCTGGAGTATCGATTGATAAAGGTAATTAGTTTGCTTGCGGTCAAGATTTGCGCTGATAACCCTAATGAACAAAGTGTATTAAAAAGCCCGTCCATTCCTGGACGGGCTTTGATATGAAACAGCTAAACTAACACTTACAACTCGGGGCGTTATTTTAGATATAGTTATTTCGCTTCTATCTCGCTCGAATACTTGTTGCCAAACCTATCTGTTACCTCTACCCTTACTTTATTTACCGTAGGCGAAAAATGTGTCACAAACAGGTGGTCGGTTTGTATAGGCTCAACAAATTTACGCCCAACAGGCAGCTGGTCGCCTTTGTATAAAGTAACCGACAATGGGTCGAAGCCGGTTTCCCGAGGCAGCGCACCCATTGGTTTACCGTCCAGCAGGTACTCTACTTTCCACTGCGGGTCGTAGTTCCAAACATTGGCCATCAGGCGCATCTGGTCGGTAAGCTTCTCTACGTATAAACTTAACTGATTTTCTTTTGGCAACCCTGTGGATTTGTAATACCATTTCAGCTCGGTACCATTCACCTCGTAAACAGCATAGCCACGTGGGGTGCCGTCGCCGCAGATAGGGCCTGTCCACCAGCCGCCGCAAACGGTGCCGTGGTTGTGCTCGTAAACGCCGTTGCCCAGATTATTATCGTTATAATGCGTATGGCCCGACATGATGTGCACATTTTTAAAGCCTTTTAACAGCGCGTAAAAATCCTGGTTGTTCTTCACCTGGTTATAAACCGGGATGTGCAGGTTAATAATAAGCAATTGGCTTTTATCTACATATTGCAGATCTTTAGCCAGCCATGCCAGTTGGTCTTCGGTAATGTAGCCATCGTACTCACGTTCGGTTCCTAAGTAGCGTACATCATCCATCACTACGTAATGTGCCTTGCCGCGGTTAAAGGAATAATAGGTAGGTCCGTAAACCTTTTTGAAGGTAACGTCTGATGTTTCGTCGCCGCCCATGCGGTAATCCATATCGTGGTTGCCCAACGCCTGGAAGAACGGAATCCCCATCTGCGCTACCGCGGCATTATAGTCAGGATATAATTCATGGTTATCCCAAACAATATCGCCCACGCAAATACCGTGAATGAGCGCGTCTTTGCCGAGGGATTTGATAGTTTCGATGGTATCCGGCACAGAGGTATCCATCATTTGTTTCACGTCCTTTTTATTCTTCACCTGCGGATCGGCCCAAATGATGAAATGATGGTTAGTATCGTTACGTTTTAAAGGTTGCAGCTTAAAATCAAAACTGGTTTTGACAGCGATATTCTCATACTGGCGCACCACGTTATAATCTGTTTTAAACTCATAACCCGCCGGGGTGCTCATGAAAATACTGATTGCCTTCTCGTGCGGGGTAAGCGAATAATTACCTTTCGCGTCGGTGACAACTACCGAAAATCCGTCGGATATCACCACATTTTTAATGCCTTTTTTGCCGTCTGTCACCCTGCCCTTTACCGGTGTGCCGGTTTGTTTTACGCCTAATGCATCGGCATTAAATGCTATGAACGCGCTTCCGGTTAATATCCCAACGCTTTGTATAAATGATCTTCTGTTCATCTTTTTATATTAAAGCAGGCCGATATTGCCATCGGCCTGCCGGATTTTTAATTCTGAATCTTAGTGCTTTTATCAGTTTCTATCTCGCTCAGTGCCGATGTTTTGGTAAGCGGGATGCTGGTAACGGTCCGGCCGGTTGTCCACCTGCCTGTTACGGCATCATACACGCCACCCAACTGGGTAAAGTTCACCAAAAGGTCAAATTTGAATTAAATATTACTTCTGCCTTTGCATTTTGACTGTGAATATATCGCCAGAAAATCCTGCTCAGCATATTAATGCGCTTCCAATTGTTCAAACTCACCACTTTTCTCCAAAGCAACATAGCCTTTAAAATATCCTTTCTCCGTGATCATGTAACAAGGCCGCGCCTCACCCGGCATAGCTTTTATCAAACTGATGTTTTACTTCCTTGCCCCCGATCAGACATTTAATATGTTTCCCATCCATTTTATAGATTATGAAATGATCGGATTGGGTACTATTGGCAGTTTTGCAAACTTGTGCACCTCTATGCTCGCAAACCCGAATTTTCAACCACCTTACTCAGTATCAGATAGCAGCCTGCCCCGCGAAAGGATAAACGGGCATGTTATTCAGAAAATGCACCGTATCAAACGTATTTCCCTCCACATCCAGGAAATTGCCGAACCACATCCTTTGGTTATTTTTAGTATGGAGCGTCTTCTTACAGACGTACTGACCAACCATTCGCACCACCTGCCCGACATGATTGACCAGGTCGTTCGCCCCTATTTCAAGGAGGTATCCCATTTGAAGCAGTTCAAACATCGTCATACTTAACGGAAAGCCAAGCAGCTCCAGTTCATGATAAGCGTTTTCCAGGCGTGTATTGACCAATATTCGCAGCCGGAAAGCTAAATCAGAAGGTATTGTACCTGATGCCTACGCCGATTGGGGCGAAAAACTGCCGATATACGACTGAAACCACCTTCGGAAGAACAAACCAGTCTTTTCTGAAGCAGTGAAACTTATTTTTTGCCGAATCCTTTAGCGGTTAGCTGGAAATTATATAGGTCTAGTTGATAAGATTTTTGAAACATTGCCGCTATACTTTTACGATAGGCGTCTGCGGTGTTGTTTTTCAACGATTCCTGTAAACCCAAGGCTAGTATTACCGTTTGCAATTTCAGTTCTTCCGCCGTTCTCGCCCGGGTCGTCTCTGAACTGAATTTTGAATTGTTCGCCAGAATCCCGGCAATCTGCGCTCTGGCAGCCCGCTCCTTATCTTTGGTAACCTGGTCATCAGAGACATTATTCACAATTTGGTAACCCGCTAAAATAAGACCTGTAAGAGCGTCGGCGGCATCGTTGTCATGCAATGCGGATGTCTTTAACATTTCGGTATAGACAGTTCCGTAGTCAGCTTTGCCGGGGCCAAATGTGGTCATCACCGCCTGGGCGCCTCGTGGACTTTGGGTTCGTAATCGTTTTGTGAATGAGGTCACAACCGCTTGCCTGAGCGCCGGTGTTGATTTATAGGGATAGCTGCTCTTTGCCTTAGTTGAACCTCTTGGCCCCCAGGTATTGCCATAGGCGAGATTGCCCGACCATCCTGCCATAAGCGTCGGGTCAAGTGCCATGATGGGAGCATCCTGGGCTATAGCAGTGGATAGCCAACCTGAAAAAATACAAATGAAAAGGCTGATCTTCTTTTTCATGATCAAAAATCTAACCCCTATATAACAAACCCATTTAAAAAAGTTTGTCCGAAAACCTCGCGGTAAAGAAATTGTTAGTCAAAAGATGGAAACAGCAGTACCTGGATTTTTTCTTTACCCTGATTTTATTGATGAAGCGCGAGAACATCAACTCATAAATGAAATTGACGACCAAACCTGGATCGTCGATTATATGCGCAGGCTACAGTATTACGGTTATCGTAACGAATTAGAAAAGCCGTACAACTTGGTGCCTTTCCCGGTGGAAATGCCGGTGCATATGCGTGAATTTTCAGCAGAGTTGGTGGATAAAGGCATTATTCAGTTGGTTCCTGACCAGGTGATTATCAACGAATACCTACCCGGTGAAGGGATCAAGCCACATAAAGATAGAATGTATTACGAAAACCAGATCTGTGGAGTGAACTTGGGAAGCGGCTGTATTATGCGGTTCATCAAGGGTGAGAATGAGGAAGTGATCGACATTGAAGTGCCAAGACGCTCGGTGTATGTGATGCAGGATGATGCCCGGAAAAAATGGAAACACGCCATCCCGCCTCGAAAAAAAGACGTTATTGATGGGGCGGCTCAACACCGGGATAGACGGGTATCAATTACTTACCGCAAGGTGAAGCCGAAACAAGTACATGCAATTAACCCGAACGGCAAAGTCTCCGGCATGCTTGAGAAACTACTTAACATCGATACAAAATAAGTTAAGCGGTGATGTTAACCACTTACCGCAGTGTTCAGGAACGTCGTGAATGTACCGTTTATATTATTCCGGTTTACGACAAATCTTCGAAACGGTCGGATACAGCGTGGTTTAAATTAAAGATAAGCAAGCCGGTAAGAACTTTAAATAGCCGCAAATGGAGGAAACCGGCATTCGCTCCGATAAGATGCTTACCATCCTGAATACCTGCAATCCCCGGACACAGCGCCTACCACATTCACTTCGGGTATCTCCGGCACACTCCTAATTTGAATTGCTTTTATTTTTTGACGCCTCCTCCATGGCCTTCTTGATCTCATCGCCCCAACTGGCGGTTTCCTTATCAATGATGCTGTAAAATTCTTTGACCAGCGTGTTGGACAATTCAAAAAATGCGACCGGCTCAGCAGACCTGGCTAATAGTTCATTCCAGGCAACCCGGTAAGTTGTCAATTCTTTCTCCAGCATTAATTGTGTAGTAACCAACCGGATGTGTCCGGATGATATATTGAACAACCTGTCAAATAAAAACATCGCTGTAGAGATACCGAAAAAAATATAGCCCAATGGCGCTAGCTTATCCCAGTCATAAATCGGTTTTATCAACGGGCACAAAAAACCAAGGGTGGTAAATATCCATATCAACGCTTTAACCCAGGCGGAACCTGTTTTTTTCCTTTTTCTTTTCCAATAGTAATATTCAATTTCCGCGTGGAATAGATGGTTGATCTCTTCAAATAATTTATTGGACGCTTCCTTGGGGGCGCTCCAGTCCAAACTTAGCGTAGCGGTTAAAAAATTCTTTAACCGGACAGGATCGTCAATCCTTACTTTTTTCTCGAAAAACATTGGGATAGATTTAGGTAAATAATCAGCAATGGTTGGCTTCCCCCCCCATTTCTTCCTAAAGGAAACAATAATCTTAAACAAATCAAAATCTTACGGCGAACGCCGGGTGATGGACTATGCTGTATGCTAAGCCTCCCTTATTTATGAAGTAATTTGCAAGACGAATTTTATGTTTTTACGCTTTCCTATCATCAGATCAGTTGTAAAGTCGCCTTATCCTTTTCTCCCTGAAAATATTTGCCGATCACAGCTTCAAAAACCGGGTCGGCTCCCGGTACGAGGGAAAACAAGGTCATTGACGAACGCAGTTTCAGATCGTCCGGGCTGCCCATAACGGCCGTCGCATTACTCCCGGGTAAGGCCAGCAATACATTGCTGATCTCCACCAGGCGCGCGCCTAATGCCGGATGGGCAAGGTAATCGATCGCTTCTGCCAGGCCCCTAATGGCATATCGCCTGGACATCTCGGTGTATCCCAATCCGGCCACCTGCGGAAAGATATACCACATCCAATGGCTGCGTTTACGGCCATTCCGTATCTCTGCCAAAGCTGCGGCATAATCTACGGATTGCGCTTCAAGGAATCGTTTCAAATCGTTCATCGGTTTTCTGATTTCCAAAGGAACAAAATTAAGGGCATTTTGATTGTACCATTCTTCTTCCGCATCTGTCCTGTGTATTAAGGCGTTTGGCCGCTATCTTTCATACCGTATTGGTGATACTTTCGACGTCGAATTGCAACTGGTGATTTTTTTAGTTCTGCCGTCCCGATTTTCCATTCTAATTGATATTGACTTCAAAGAATGTTGTGCCTGCCTTCGATAAGATAGTTAGAGTTCCTTTTTCATAATAACGCCGTTGACCTTCTCGCCATTCTTGATGCCGATATCGGCGATGAATTCGGGGCTGACCTCGAGTGGGATGAACACGTCGTAACCCGGTAGCTGGATAAAGGCATTATAAATAGTTGGATTTAAGATAAGACTATTGTAATCATCAAAGGCAATCAGGCTACAATAGGTGTGAAAGCGATGATTCTATGTTTATCCACAACTGACAATTTCAGTTCTATTTGCAAAGGCTCGAACGCCGCCTTTTCCATTCTGTACCTCGTTACGAACTAAGGATTACTACACTTATATGTCGGATGAGTATGAAAGCCACCGCGCACTCCATTAGACGATAAACACCAACGACCTTAGCCTGATCCGGATGAACAATATGCATTTAAGTGACCAATGGCTCCTTTGCATTCATTTAACTAAATAACACAAAATCTAAACAATGCGCCGTGTGTCGGGTTAAGTGTCTACAAAATGCCACCTTCTTTACAACTTTACCCCCTATTGGTATGCAGGGCGGCTGCGCGGCCACTCCTTAGTCATCATACCGAGACATTACTCTCAGACGCTTATTTTCGGACGGCCATTTGGCTGGCTAGCCCCGATTTCTATGCTGTGTTGGAGAAACATACCTTTGATTTTAACAAATTGGACAGCAGGTCCAAAAGATCATTGTCCAACTACGTCAACAGAATCTGCAACCGGGCAACGCCCTTTGGTGCTTTCGCGGGCTTTGCCGCTTTAAGATTCGGGGACAGTAACCAAAAGATCCGGATAGGCCTAACGGACAGCCTCCTTTTCCTTTCACCGGATTTCAGGGAACTGATCGCGGCGGATAAGCGGCATTCTGAAACTGCGATGCCTAATATTATCAAAACGAATACGACTGTTTATTACCCAGCGCACGACATTCGTTTTATCGCTTTTGATCAGGAAACGGCAGAGAAGCGCCGGTTCCGCATCGACTGCATCAGAAAAGATCCGTTGACGATGCGCATTCTCAGTTATTGCAAATCTGAAAAAAATCACGCGGAAATTATGGATTACCTCCATAATTACCTGGGCAACGACGAGGCAGACGCATTGATCCGGGAATTACTAAAGCTGCAGCTGCTGACGGGCACTGCCTCGCCCCCCCTTACACTTACCGAAGCAGCTGTTCAAACCTCGTTCTCCAAGGCCATATCAGTTTCTTCAGAAGAAATGAACCAGATTCCACTACATCATAAAGGCCATTATTACGCTAATCTCAGGCTTTCTGTCAAAGGGATGATGCCTCCCAGTGTCAAAGAAAAATTAACTCAAGCAATCCATAACTTATCATTTTTAGCCAGCGGCAGCGAACCGGAAACGCTTACCCGCTTCAAGAAAGATTTTAAAGAGCGTTTTGGGGGCCAAGCCGTACCACTAATGGCCGCGTTGGATCCTGCAACCGGCGTTTCATACGGTGGGCTTGGGCAAGCTATAAACGATTCGCCACTTTTACAGGATCTCATGCAGGATGTTAATGTATCCGTGCGTGAAACGATACTTGAATGGCGGCCAATTCATCAGCTGTTGTTAAAGAAGTGGCCCGAGGGCAGGAGCAGTGAAATAAACTTAACATCTTCGGAACTTGAAGCGCTGGGAAAACCAAGCCTGCCCTGGCCTGCCGGTTTTTCCGTCCCTTTCCGGATCAGTGGAAATCGGTTGTTACTCGGCCAGGCAGGCGGCGTCAGCGCCACTGCCCTCATAGCCAGGTTTGCGCCTTTTGACCCCGAGCTGAGAGATGCTGTAAACAATATTGCCGAATCGGAATCGAAAAATAATCCGGGCGTTCACTTTGCAGAAATCATTTGTATCACCGACGGCAAAACCGATAACATCAACCAGCGGTCGGTGATCCTGAAAAAAGAAATTCCTGTCAGCGGTGCATCAAGCGTCCCTGAAACAGACCAGTTGCTTCCTTCAGAATTATACTTAAGTATGCATGGTGATGAACTGATTCTCTGGTCACCGCGGTTCTCCGAAAGAATTGTTCCCAGACTCAGCAGCGCTTATAATTTTCAAAGGGCAGAACTTCCACTCTTCCGCTTTCTTTGCGACCTGCCATATCAGTCTGTACTTTATAACTGGACGCTGGACCCCGCGCAATTATTTCCGGGCCTGAGCTATTATCCAAGGATTTCAGTTGGGGACAGTATATTGTCTCTGGCCAAATGGCAGATTTCCGAGCAGGAGCTATCCACAGTAAAAAAAGCCCCATTTAAGTACCAGTTGGCCGCTTTTCGGGAGCTAGCTGCAGCGATTGGCTTACCGGCAAGGGTGGCGCTTACGCGGCATGACCAGTTCCTGGTCTTTGACATTTTACAAGATCAAAGCCTCCGTTCGCTGCTAAACGAGGCGCTGCCTGAAAAAACGATCGGCCTAACGGAGGTCTTTGAAGAAAATACCCTAAGCGGAACAGTAGTCAATGCGGAAGGAAAAACACATGCAAGTGAATTTGTTGCATCGGTGACATCCACAGCTCCGGCCTATAATGGGAACACGCCTAAGCCACCAAACCCTTACCGCCGAAAAGTTAAAATCAGTTGTCATCCCGGCAGAGAGTGGCTGTATTATAAGTTGTATATGCCCGAATTTAATACCAATCCCGTGCTTTCAGTAATAGGACAGTTGATTGAAAAGCTGGTCAAGTCAGGAATAGTAAAGGAATGGTTTTTCGTTCGGTATTACGATCTTAAACCGCACATCAGGTTAAGAATAAAACCGACGAACATAATTTCCGGCGAGGTTATGCATCGGTGTCAAAGCTTGTTTGAAAGGTTTCTGAGGCAGGGAAAGATTCATATGATAAGCGTTCACACCTATGAGCCGGAGACCGCGCGATACAAGTATGCTGGCATGGAAACTGCCGAGCAGCTATTCTGCCTGAGTTCCCGGATGATCCTGGCCGTGGTCCGTAAAGGCGCCACACCTGCCTATTACACCGGTATAAAAATTTGCTACGACACCATAAGGCTATTTTTCCCTTCACCGGCAGAAAGACTGGGACATATTAAGCAAGTACATGACAGCCTGCGAGCGGAGATAGACCCAGACGGATTGATGAAGAGCAATCTTGAAAAAACAAAAAGACGAATGAATAAAGATACAAGAGAGCTGCTGGATAATGACAGGTTTTATATAGAAAATAACATTTCAAAGCTCGCCCGTAACTACCTAAGGATACTAAAAAGTGTCCGTTCTGCGTATGCTGTTACCGATGATAGTTTCGTTGCTGACATCAACCACATGCATATCAACCGGTCCCTTTTGCGGGACATGCGCAAACAGGAAATGGTCATTTACCACCTGTTGTACCAGTATGAAATTTCGCAAATCAAAAGGCAGTTATAACTTTTTCTGCACCTGATCATTTTTGACACGGTCAAAAAAAGCTTCTCGGTATTGCGGCCCTACGGTCAGTTCAGGAGACTTCTCCAAGAATATCCGGTTGCCTTCAATCTGTTTGATACGGGAATAGTTGATGATGAACGACCGGTGTATCCGGCAAAACCGGGCCTCAGGCAATTGTTCCAGTATATCTTTTAGCGGCATATAAACAATGTGTTTTTGATCACTCGTATGAATAACCACATAGTTATGTAGACCTTCAATATAGTAAATGTCATCCAGCCTGATTTTAAGAAGTTTTGATTTAGTTTCCGTCTGGACAAAAATAAAGTCCCGCGTTGATCCGGTATCCGCGGCTTCATTTCGCACCGGACCGATCTTTTGCAGGCACTTCAAAAAGCGTTCATAACGGATAGGTTTTAGCAGGAAATCGCGGGCATCCAAATTGTATGCATCAACTGCATATTTGGGGAAGGCGGTTGTAAATACGATAGTGCATTTACCGCTCAACAAATCATAAAGGTCAAACCCTGAAAGAACCGGCATATCCACGTCCAAGAATAAAATGTCAGGTGGATTTTGTAAGACCTCATGCAGTCCCAAAACAGGATCTAATGAAAAGCCAGCCAAGCTAATGTCTGGTGTACGCGAAATATAATCTTTTAAGAGCTCAACAGGGTGCTCTTCATCGTCTATGATATAGCAGCTAAGCATAAGCAATCCGTGTGGATAGTAAGGTCTGTAAAAAACATATCTTCCGTTTCGTTGGTCCGCAGACTAAATTTACCCGCATAGGCATTCTGCATCCGCATTCTAATATTTTCCAGACCGAGGCCGTTACCTTTAAGTTTATGCAGGTCGTTTAACTTTTTATTCCTTGTTGAAAAATGCAAAAAGCCATCCTCCAATTGAACTTTGATCAATGCCGGGTGTTCTGCATCGTGCAGGTCGCCGTACTTAACCACGTTTTCTACCAGGGTCAGCATAACCAGGGGCACGATCCTGATTTCGCCACCTTCGACCTTATTCTCAAAACGTATATGCAGCCTGGAACTGAACCGGATTTGATTTAGACTGATCAGGTCTTCAATACTGGCCAATTCGTCCGATAGCAGCGCCATACCATTTTCGTCCGTTTTGGTGATGGAATACCTGGTAATGTCCGCTAACAGCATGACTGCCTCTCCTGCCTTGTCAGAAACTTTATAAACGGCGTTATAGATAAAGTTTAAGGTATTAAAAAACAAATGCGGGTTAATTTGCGCACGGAGCAGAGCGTTTTGCGACCTCAGCAAATCCTTTTCCAGGGAAATACGGTCGTTTTCCTTCTGCAGCTTTTCTTCCTTTAAGGCATTGATCGTTCTTCCCGAATACAACAGGTTTGAGGCAAATCCATACAGTGTACCCAAACCGATGAAATAGATCCCCCTGTAAAAGCTAGAAACAAGAAAACTTCTCAGCGAATTCACGGGATGGCTTTGTTTGACCACATAGGATTCTAAAAACGTGTTAAGCCAATAGTTGATAAATATATACGAAAGAAGGATGGAGGTTACCCAAAGGTATTTATAACGGTATTTGTTACTGGTGATGATTTTAACGATCAGGTAAAACAGAACGATGTTCATTACATAGTGTGGCAGGTAATCCATAAAGGCTGCTGTCCTTCCTGTCAGGAAATAGATGGTGGATACCTCATAGGCAATAAATATTATCCAGGCAATCGCATGGTAAAAGACTACTTTTTTGATAATTATCATTCGAATACGGTCATTTAGCCTGTGGAAATGACTCCTAAGATAATAATTTTTTTCACTGCCCAAAGCCAACTTAATTTTAAGGAAACCTTAAAAATAATGCGCATCAATCAAAAAAAACGCCCGGTTTTGAAAGCTTCAACACTTTTCAATTTCACTGAGACGACATTGACCAACCAGGGATTTCCAACCAATGACCCAACTATCACAACGATCAGTTCGATCGGTATTTTAAAAACCAGGCCTTCGCGATAATAGCTTCCCTTACACGTTAACTGAACCTTAGTAATGCGGGTGTTAAGCCATCCGCATTACGTACTATGCACTATTGATTTAATTCTATCATCCGATGAAAAATTATTTGAACAGCTTACTCGAGCCCCAAAGTAACGCGACCGAAATAACTTCGCTGCTGGTTAAAATATTGAATGTCAATATTTCTGATAGCTCTTTAAAAAATAACATTGAACATCATCCCAATTATCCCAGTCTGCTGAGTATCAGTGATGCGCTCACGTCCTTTGGAGTAGAGAACCTGAGCATTAAATTTGACACAGCCCGCTTTACCGAGATCCCTTGCCCCTTTGTCACACAAATCAAGGGAATGCGCGACGGAATATTTTACTTTACGGTCGTTAAAGAAGTGAGTACTTCGTCTGTAAATTATTTTGATCCGGAGACCCATCTCTGGACACAAAGCAGTCATGAAACGTTTCTTGAAATCGCATCGAATGTCGTTTTACTGACCGAGACGAGCGCAATAGCCGGCGAAGGCGACTTCATTAAAAAGGTCAGATCGGAGAAACGCCGTAAACAGGCGAGAAACCTGATAATTTTCACCCTTCCTTTGTTAGTGGTGCTGGCGGCTGCATATGATCTCGTACAAAGGGGTAACGCTGTTTGGGTTCCTTTTATATTTTCAATATTTGCTTTGACCGGCACATTGGTCGGCGTGCTTTTGTTATGGTATGACCTGGACAAGTTCAACCCATTACTACTGCAGATATGCAGCCCTCAAAAGAAAGTGAATTGCGGGGCTATATTGGAGTCCAAAGGGGCCACGATAGGTGGAATAAGCTGGAGTAAAATCGGTTTCAGTTATTTTACCGGACAATTACTTTTCCTGATATTCCGGGGCTTTACAGATCCTGCGGGGCTAACGCTTTTGGGCTGGTCAACTGCCCTGGCATTACCTTACACCGTTTATTCTATATATTATCAGTCGGCTGTCGTTAAACAGTGGTGCAAACTATGCTTGTGGGTTCAAAGCTTGCTGGTTTTACAATTTATCGCTGCTTTAATCGGAGGATGGCATACACTTGCACAACTACAGTCAATTCCGGTGAATGTCTTCCTGCAATGGATTACCGCTTCGGCGATACCTTTTATTGCGGTCGTAATTTTGTACCCCGCGTTGCTGGATGCGAAGGAAAAAAAGAGTGTTACAGCCCGATTAAAGCAACTTAAACACAATTTCAGTGTATTCTCAACCCTGCTGGAACAACAAAAAGCACTTAGCAAAAATGCAGAAGGTTTGGGAATTAGTTTTGGAAAACCAAATGCCAAATATCAAATCATCAAGGTATGCAATCCCTATTGTGGCCCCTGTGCCAAGGCGCACCAGCCGATGGAGGAGTTGCTTCACAATAACCCGGATGTACACCTCCGTATTGTATTTACACCAAAAAACAACGACCCCTATCAGGCCGTGGAACCGGTAAGGCATTTCATGGCGATTGCTGAAAAGTTAGGTACGGAACAAACCAAGGCCGCGCTGGATCAATGGTATCTGCCGGAAAAGAAAGATTACAAAATTTTCGCTGACAAATATCCGATGAACGGTGAGTTGCTAAAGCAGGGAAATAAACTTGACGCGATGGGCGACTGGTGCAATGCCGTTGATATCCGGCATACACCAACTTTTTTCATCTCGATCAAGTCCAACGAAAACCAACCGTCAAGGTTCTTTCAATTGCCGCCGGTATACGAAGTTTCCGACCTCAAATACCTGCTGGCAGAGTGATGCGTAGCTGCTAAAATAATATTTTCATTCTGTATAAACTCGAGTACTTACAGAATGAACTTTGCCTTAATGTTTCCGGGCAATAAAAAAGGGAACAGGTATATCTACTAAAAATTAAATTATGAAATCTTTAAAACTGAAAGCTTTGAAACTTGGTGCTGAACAAGTACTGGACAGAAGCCAAATGAAAAACGTAATGGGTGGTTTGGTAAATGAAAGTGCATCAACCCAGGATTGCGTTAAGGATGGCAACACTTGCCCTTGGGGCGTGTTTGCACATTGCTGTAATGCGTGCGTAGCGTTTGTATGCGGTGGTAAAATTCTTAACTAATCGTATCAGATGACTAAAAGCGGTAGTGAACTATTACCGCTTTTATTTCAACTTTAAGAATCGCTAAATTACGAAATCCATCCATGATCTTCTTATCCTCACAGCCCGACGATTACTATTTTTTATGGCAGCTACAATTACAGGTTTTTAATTTCCGGTCATTAGGAATAAAAAGATCAGATATCCATATCCTATTGGGATATGATGTTGACAAAGGGCTAAGTTCAGTCTTTGAACAATTTATATCCGATAATCCCGGAGTTAACATTCACGCTTATCCGGACACGAGAGAAAGCAAATCCTATGAGCCATCCCTTCGCTGGCATATCATCGCCAAGCATTTCCGCAAATTTCCGGCCCTTCAGCAGGCGACTGTCTTTCATCACGACTCGGATATACTTTTCAAATCCCTACCTGATGTTAAATTGCTGACTTCAGACGATACCTGGTACGTTTCGGATTGCAGGCATTATCTGGAAAGTTCCTACATTAAAGATAAAATCGGTGAAAGCGGCTTTAAACGCATGTGCAGCCTGGTTGGTGTCGAAACACACCATGTGATCGCTGAAGATCACAATGCGGGCGGGGCTCAGTATGTCCTTAAAGCTCTTGATGTGGCTTTTTTAGAAAAGATGGAAAAAGACTCCGAGATCATGTATAAGTTTCTACTTGAGGAAAATAAAAAATTGATTGGCCTTTGCACACATGATGGAGACAATAGAACGATACAAGCCTGGTGCGCAGATATGTGGGTAATCTGGTGGACAGCGCTGTATTTTGAAAAAAAATTTGTTATTCACAAAGAACTTGAATTCGCATGGGCAGGTAGCCCCGCCGAGATGCTGGAAGAACGTAAAATACTACATTATACCGGAGCAGGGCAAGACCCCGCTTCCATGATATTCAAAAAGGGCGATTTTATTCATTACAGCCCTATTGATCATGATCTTAGCAGCATAGACAGAAAATCAGCCAGCGGATATTTACTGGAAATTATAACTGGATACAAACGAAGCAATCGTTCCAAAAGGGTCGATATGCTTGATGTTACCATTTTCCTACCTGTCAACATCAGGTCGGACGAGGACCTGGAAACAGTTTACGCAATAACCCGTTTTCTCGACAAGCACTTCAGCACTTGTACGATTCTTGTCGAATACGGGCTGAAGCCTAGTATCGACCGACAAAAATTACCGGAAGAACTGAATCACCAATATCATCGAAATGCGTATTTAGACACTTATGGTCTGGTCAGCACCATTAATACGCCATATTTCGCGATATGGCCGGTTGACGTCATAGTAACTATAAAGCAGATTCAGCAGACTATGTTTAACTTGCGTACCGGTCAACACTCACTAATAAGGGCTTACAGCGCAGCAGGAACTCAGGTTGACCTCCTACTGAAACAAATGTTCTTAAAGATATTGAGCGTGGATCTATTTGAAGAAAATCATGACAAAATGCGCCCAATATCCAATGGCCAGACATCAGGTCCAGTTTTCGGCAGCCTAAAAAAGATTCAAGAAAATATAAAATATCAAAAATTGGATTGGCTGACAGCCAATCTTACAGATACTGATATTGCCTTTGTTAACGGACCAGTTTACCGTTTAAGTTCCCCCGTCCATCAATGTATTCTATCATGAGCGAACTGGTCAAACAAATAGAACGCTGGCTGGTCGCCAACGAAGAAGTCATGAGTGCATCTTGCAGTTTGAGAGACGGGCTGGCCGGAATGATCCTCGTCTATTTTAAGCTCCATGTCATCACACATGACCCCCGCTATAAGGCAAGCGGCCTAATGATGCTGGACCAGCTGAGTGAACAGGTCGCCGCTGTAGAGCGTGCTGATTTCAGGGATGGTATGGCCGGTATTGGCTGGTTGATCGAATGGCTGGCACAAAACAAGCACATTGAAGCGGATACCAACGAACTACTTGCGGACATGGATGATGAACTTTATAAAAGTGTGTTATACAATGTCCATCCTTCAAACGCTTCCATTGGGCAATTTACTGGCAGAGGCCTTTATTTTTACCGGCGCCTGTTATCAAAAAATAAAAATTCCAGCCGTTACAGAATGCTTTGCCTGCGCGAATGCTTGACCCTGATGACCGACGGGATTTGCGACCAGTTGCCTATTCTCGTAAAAAAAATGATTTCCTGCGCGCATCCTCACCGCATGGACGAAGCAGAGTCTGTTTCGATGGGTCTTATATTTCTGTCATTGACAAAAAATTCAAAATTAAATGCAAATGAATGCAAAAATATCATTTGCGAAACGCTTAATGAGCTGTCTAAATATCTGCTGTCCAAGCCAGTTGAAAATTGCTGTTCGTCAGCCGATCTTGTCCTGATCCGGGCGTATTATCGATCGGGCATCCTGTTAAACGATGCCCGAACCATCACTAGAGCGAGGGATATGGCTAATATGCTGCAGGATTTAAACCGTCCCTTAACGGAGCGGCTTATGCTTGCAGAACTGCGGCCTGAAACGGATGCATTCAAAGCTAATGATATGGAAGCATCAGTACGTTGGACACTGCCTGATGTGCTGAATATCCTAAGAAACACATACAAAAAACAGTCGCTTCCAACAGATGAAGAAATTTTCATCTGACTAACGATTCCAAAAGCCCATTTAAAATCAACAAGCGCCGATAAGATATATTAGCCAATCGAAAAAATCGGTAGAGTGTTTTGGCTCATAAGCGCCGGTGTCGTCGCCCTCAACCTTGCCATTTATAACAGTGAAACCTGCGCATGCTATACCTTATGGCAGCACCAATGATGCTTGATCTAACTTCCAGTAATATTATGTAGATCATATGATATCAATCAGATTCTGGATGGAAAACCTTTGACGGCCGAATACAAGAAAAAGGTTGACTTGCAGGAATCAGATCTGCAAAAATTCATCGGTACTTACGTTGATAAGCATAACAAAGATGAGATCCAATACATCACGTCTCTCAACGGACATCTTATCCACAACTCAAAACAGGAGGCCTGGAGCATGCGCTTTTTTCCCATATCATCCATCAGTTTCAGGCAATAAGACAAGGTGGCGCAGATGGTGTTTTGAGATTTACCGCTTTACAAATGGAGATATAAGGCTTGAAATCTTAGAAAACAGTTAGACAGATGTAAGTTTTCCATCTTATGAATTGTAAGAAATTTGTGTAATTGACCTTGGCATCGGTTTCTAATAACTTGATGTCCGTATGTTCACACGATTCTTTTAAATTTGCACAATCTGATAAAAATGGTGCGAATACAACAATTGTTACAGCTTAAAATCATAAGTGACTAAAATTAAACTTATGCTAAAATCCGTTCGAGTCCCGACCACAATTATAAAGCAATGCAGGGACTGATCACCAATTTATACAACTGTCAGTGGAGGTGAACAGCCCTTTCAATTGATATAAAGTTGCCAATTTTTTCCCTGGCTCTAATGTATTTAGTAGTTATTAAATCCAGCGATTAGCATAGACCCATCAAAACTAACCTGGTTTCTCCTCGTAGTAAGTATCACTCAACATGATCTTCGACATATCATGCCTTGTGGCAGCCGTAATTCATGCAGCCGCAAGAGTACATTTATATCTGATCAAGTTAACAGATAACAACGGTTTTTAGCCCTAATAATTCACCAAGTTTCTCAATTTTTGAAGCGATATGCCCCCTCCCTATCGCACAGTGATGGGCCGGACCCTGTTCATTCCATTTTTCTACAAAAACGGCAGCATCGATAGGGAACCGATAACGGCTGTTTGTGTTACCAATTTCAAGAACCGGCCCCGGCACGCTTTCAGCTTCCGCCACGAGGAACAGGAGCTTGCCATCAGGAGTTTCTACAACAGATAGGAGCGTTACCTTACCATGTGCCACAGACATTTCTACCGACAGGCCATTACCGACCTTGCCATGGTAGATCTTTAGCGGCTTTACTTTAACCCTTCCCTCTGCGATTTTGGGGTGGCACGGGCCATCATGCCCCATCAATACAACGTTATCATTAAAATCCATTGCATAATACTCGGTAAAAGATCCTCCTGCCCCAAAAATATCCATAATTTTCATGGCCTGAACATTCTTCACCTCATATTCTCCTGCAACCGGAACACCATTTGCCGTAAGCATGGAAGTGCCTAAAATGATAGAGCTCATGCTATGCTCATTTGCCGGTATCCCTACCCCTTTATGATAGTAGGCTAACGAGCCCAAACCATATTTTTCCACTAATTTATCAAGCGCAACGGCTGTGTTTGCAGCGCGCGTAAGCTCTGTTGCAGAACAATCCGGTTCAATGTCAAATGCTTCGTTAAATTCGGTTATTTTAGTCTTTACTTCATCCGCAGTAACATTTTCCCTTAATTTTGATAGCTCATCAACCTCAATGATCTCTATATGGCCGCCAAAGATGGCACAGTGAAGCCGCAAATTGGAATAGATATCCAGCATACCCGAGTAATAATTACCCATTAAACCAAGCACATTGCGGGACATTTCGTGAGCTACCCTGGCAGCCTCTATCCATTCGCCGGCTTTTTTCCACACATGCTCATCATCCAGTGTCCCGGTGATCTGATAAAATGGAACTCCCGCGCTTTTTAGAACATTAGCGGCTTCGGGCACCGGGCAACTGCCGCAATAGGCCAGCCATTCCGCCGTCATGCTGGAACGGTCGGGTAGCTGATTGAATGCACTGTAATCAATTGCGGCAGCGGGGCTAAGGTTAAGCATAATAACAGGTGCTTTTGACTTACGGACCGCAGGCAAAACTGTTGACGAGAGTGCATATGTGGTGGCATAAAGAAAGATAAGCTCCACGTCGGCCTTCCGGAAATCAACGCCGGCCTGAAACGCCTTTTGTGCATCGTCAATAAGGCCGAGGTTTATAACTTCTGCTTCGAAGATGCCAAGACGCTGGCTTACGGCTTCTATGTAGCCCAATAAACGATCTTTTAAACCAGGGAACTGATCCCAGTAGGTCTTTAAACCGATTCCGAACAAGCCCACTTTAAATGTGTTTTTTTTTGATGTATATTTTTCCATTGGGAAGCCGTTTAAACCTAAACGGGCGGTTATTATAATATAATATTGAGTTGTAAATGAGCTAAAGACGGTTGCAATTTATGAGGCCGTATGTGTTAAAGCATCTTAGGATGATCCCATTACTCATCGCTTAGAAAACCCGAACCTTTATTTATCCGCTTCCGGTATTCTAAGGGCGTCATGCCCGTTCTGCTTTTAAAAAGCCGGCAAAAGTAAAAATACGACTCAAAGCGCAGGTCGTTTGCTATCCATTTGGTTGACAGGGACGGATCACTTAATAAATTTTTAGCACGTTCTATCTTCAGTTGTATGAAATATTGCCCCGGAGAAAGACCCGTATGCGCCTTAAAAACCTTCCGAAACCATGAATAGCCGACCTGAAGCTGATCGGCGGCAATTTCCGGAGAAAAATCCTCATTTATGTTTGAACGGAAGAGCAAAAGAGCCTTATGAATAACCGGGTTCTTGATATCAAAATCAACCGTCCCCTGCCTTATAATGGCATGGCAACTACCCAACAACGATAATGCCGCGCCTGAAATGTCTGGCTGATACCCGGGGTTCTCTGTCTTTGTTTGCTCAATAATATAATTAAGGGTGTTAAATACCTTTTCATTATAGCCAATAAACAAACACGGCAATTCCTGCTTAAAAAAACCGTTAGAAACTAACCTGTCCATTATTTCCCCCTTTAAACCTATCCAGTATTCATCCCAGCCGGTATAAGCATGTGGTTTGTAACGGTGCCTGTCCCCGGGGTAAAGAATGATTATGGTTCCGGCCCGGATATCCACAACACCCGAACTGTCTGACTCAAAAACCCCCTTCCCCGCCGTGATATAAATAATTTGATATTCGTTTAATACCCTTCCTTTTTTCCAATTAAAATTATGATGCCCCGGATGATTGGGCACCGGATAACAACTATCGGGCTTTACGCGCGTGCATCCGGCATTGACAATGGATAGGCCCCATCCTGCATCCTCATCACTTATTGGTAAATATTTGTAATAATTGTTCATCCAAACATAATAGGTAAGCATTAGCCATTAAAATTCAGTATTGATGTATTTGATCTGCAAATAAGGCATAGCTGTTCATAATGCCTTTATTACGGTTTTAAGATGCATTGTTTCACCTGGTATTTTAGTAAAGGTATTACCGTCATCCTTGCTGCCCGTAAGGTAAATACCTGCAAGTTTAGATTGCTTTTGTGCTAAAAAACCGTAATAACCTACAGTAGAAGTAGTACGTAAAATAGCCGCATACCCCCTACCCTTTTTCACCTTAAAACCGGGCAGGATCGTGAGCTTCTTCGCCGACCAGCCAATGTCAGCCACGGGTATAATTTTTTTGAATATAGGTGCAGACATTTGTACCTTATTATTCGCTATAGCGCAAATATAGATCTCCAGGTCCTTATCAGGATGGTGATTTTTAAACAAAACCATTTCAATTTTTGTAAGCCGGCCATTGCGATAAGCAACAAATGTTTGACCCCATTGCGTTTTTTTATCGATCGTATCCTTAGGAATAAAATAGTTTTTTTCGGGCATCGAAGCGACGACACGCTTTTGCAGAGATGAAACTTTTGCTTTAAGGTATGCTTCTGCACACTGTAATGGTTTGATGCTGCCATCGGTATCAAACTTTAATTGCGCCCAATAGTAATTTGCAAGGGCTTCATTTTTGGCTGCGTTGTTCCATAGATCGCTGCCATAAAGAAATATATCGTCTGATTTGATTTTGATGGTTGAGACAAACGATGGCTGGCCGCCACAAGAATTGTTGCTGATGGAAACACCTTCGCTCCACGGGCCTAATGGGTTACCTGCCATACGGTATGATGTGCCGGTACCTGAGCAATAACCGCAATTCGGATCGGAATAGGTGACGTAATAGCGGCCTTTTCTTTTAAAAAGCGCGGGTGCTTCAGTTGATCCAGGTGTTACCATTTTTACACATTCGCCGGTACCTGATAAATAATCATTGCTTAGCTTTTCAATAACGATCGTACCCTTGGTTCTCCAGTCTGTATAGGCGATATAACCCCGGCCGTCGTCATCAATAAAAATATCATGATCCCCATTGTTTAGCCCTGCCGCGGGTTTATCGGCATTTACAGCAAGCTCTGGCTCTGCTGTCTCTTTAAAGGGCCCTACAGGCGATTTGCTGGTAAACACCCGGTAGCCGATAACGTTATCGTAGACATTTATCCATAGAACGTAATTGTTATTGAGCTTGTTATAGACCACGTGCGGGCGAAAACAGCCATAAGTTTTACCATCGCAACGACTTTGCCATACAGGCGTTTTAGCATCAAACAGATACCCTTTATCTATCCAGTTAACCAGGTCTTTAGAAGAATAAACTTTAAAGCCGCAAAACGGGGCGCCTTTATTCCCCCACTCAAACCCGCAATCATAACTGGTGCCATACAGGTAGTAGACACCATTGAATTGTGCAATTTCCCCGTCATGAGCATCTATTGCATCCCCTGCCTTGCTAAGCCGTATAAGTTGGCGTCCTTCTTTGTCAAAATTTTTTATTTGGCATAACGCACCCATACTGCCAGACAGGCAAATCAGTAAGGTAAGGGTAAAAGTCAGTAAACGTACATGAGTCATCTGCAAAAGGCTTATATTGATCAAGGTTACTATGAATAAAACAAATTCGTTGGTTAATCAAATTTATAATTATATAAGGGCCTGCTCCTGACTTGTATGGCTTATTGTTTGTCTTTTTTGATAATTTAAAATAGGATAATATCGTTTTCGGGATCACATATTACTCTAATTGAACCATTATTTTTCTTTGCACTAATATCAAAAAGGTTAAAAATTAGTGCGTTAAATCCAATGGTGCTGCTATCGTTTTACAATACATTTGATTGACCCTAATATGAATCTTTCAAAATGCCTCAGTATTTGCTTACACCCATGAAAAGCCACCAGAAACGAGCTTTGTTGAATAGCTTACTTATTAAGATGGCCTGGTTATGCTCTATTACATTAACCAACAGCGTACCTGTACTGGCTACCCGTAACACATTGCCGCGTCCCGGAAAAACGTATGTTATCGAAAACGGTAAAATTCAGCTTGTAATCAATTGCGGCAACCAAGCCAGCGTTGTATCCATGGCGCTGAATGGCAGGCAGGTAATTAACGCCCCTGACGGCATGTACACCGCTCTGAATTATAACGGTAAAACCTTTACTTCTCTTCATCTTCTCCGCAAGCCGGCGGCTGTGCCGGGGAAAGATGGCATCGTAATCAATAATATTATCTATGGCGATGATGAACTCTCTGTAGCGGAATGCTGGACATTTTTAAGAAAAGGCGATGAGATTGTTTGGCAGATCGCCCGTAAATTTTCTAAAAAAGTAGCGCTTACCGCAAATTCCGCCCCTGTTATCAATTTTAAAAGCATAAAAACCTGGGACGGTGCCTTCCAGGGTTATGGCGGATTAGCCTGGTTCTATCTTTTTACAGACAAGCCTTCAAGTTATGGGGTACATTCACAAACATCCCGTTTTTGGAACAGCCGCAACGCCGACGGGTTAGACGTATCCGTCAGCTCGCCCGGAAATAAGGTAGCCATGACGTACAAGTATACCGCTGATAACCGGTTGGAGTACACCATCGTTGTTTCACCACAGGCAATTATTCCGCGGTTGGATAAAGATACACACAGGAGACTATTTATCAGAGGCGACGGAAATGTGTGGGAACCGGTGCCGGGAGTAAATAATTCAACCCAGTCGGTTATATTCAAGTACGCTAACAATACTAAGCGGTATGACCGGGGACACCTCACAGGTGTCAACGGTAAACAGATAAGTGCCGTTTTAAATACAATTGCCCGCATTGGCGTTATTGATTCGCTCCACTACGGCGGTAACAGCTGGGCAACGCCTTATGGCCCTATTTGCCTGCATGAACAATACATTGCGCAATTAGGCTTAGGCATAAACGATCCGGCCTACCTAAAAGGGTATAAAGCCTGCCTTGACTTTTACCGTGATCATGCGATCAAAGCTGATGGCCGGGTTTATTCCCGCTGGGCCTACTCTAATGAAGACGCGGCCCCCGGCCAATATAATAAGTATGGTTTTTATGAAGCACAATGGGGAACACTGATGGACTCTAATCCCGATTACGTTAGTAATGTTGCAGACCTTTTTGATCTGACGGGAAACAACAATTGGGTAAAGGGCCAGCAGCAGGCTTGTGAAAAGGCGCTCGACTGGATACTTAACCGCGACAAAAATCATAATGGACTGGTGGAAATGATGAATGATAACCAGGACGAGCAAAAAAGCAGCGACTGGATAGATATTGTGTGGGCATCTTATGAAAATGCCTTTGTAAACGCTAAACTATACTACGCGCTCAGCAAATGGGCTAAAATTGAAAAATTACTTGGTAATATCACCAAAGCTGAATATTATAAAAATTTCGCTGCAAAGCTTAAAGAGAGCTTTAACAAGCCATGTAGCCAGGGTGGCTTGTGGGATGAAGAAAATAACTGCTACGTACACTGGCGTGATAAGAGCGGCGCTATACATGGCCGTAATATGGTAACACCGGTAAACTTCATGGCGATCGCTTACGGCATTTGCGACCAGCAGGAAAGACAACAACAGATACTGGATGGCATTGAAGAGCAGATGCAAAAGGAAAAACTATTTTTTTGGCCACTAACCCTTACCTCTTACGAACCGGGTGAATTGCGTAAAGATCAGCTTCCGTTCCCGAATTATGAAAACGGAGACCTTTTCCTGTCCTGGGGGGCTGTCGGGGTTGCGGCATATGCCAAATACAAGCCTCAAATCGCTTTAAAATATGTAAAGAATGTCCTTCAACAGTATGGTAACGATGGGCTGGCCTTTCAGCGCTACAGTCGCAAAGATCAACATGGACAGGGTGACGATATCCTGGCCGGGAACAGCCTTGCCATTGTCGGTCTTTATCAGTCCATCTATGGTGTTAATCCGTTGTATAACCGGTTGTACCTGGATCCGCATTTAACACCCGAATTGGCTGGCACCATGCTTAAATACCATTATCAGGATCAGTTGCTAAACATCAGGTTGAGCCCGGGTGACTATATCATTGCTGACGGCAGAGTTGAATTACGCGCCGCTGAGAAATTTGGATTTTATGCAACAGGCAACCTGCTCAGTTACTTTGATAAGGGCGATGAAAATCCTGCAATGCAGATCACAGGCAGCACAAGATATCGGTTAACCATTAATTTGTGGACCGGACAACAAAAAACATTCACCATAAATTCTTTAAACGGAAAAGCGCAGCGTGTAACTTTCCGCATCAGGGCTCTCAAGCCATTAACCATGTATAGTTTACGGGTTGGCGGGAAAATAAGCAGCACAAAGAGTAACAGCAAGGGAGACATCGTATTTACAGACAATACTTCAGCCGGAGGCCGCAAGATCAGTATAACGGCTTTTTAAAAGGTCTTTCATAAAGCAGTTAACTTCGAACTGATCAGCTACAGGAATATTACTGAAGGGTACAGTAGGCATGTACGGGGGCGGGCCAAACTCGGTTGTAAAAGTAAGTACCGCCCGCCCTGAACGTTTGTTCGCCAGCACGATAAGCTCCCACCAGTCAAGAAACTTTTCCGAGGCATAACGCCATTCTGATGCCCTTGGGTCCGGCACCTGGGGGCCGTTTTCATAGCCTATTCTCGCATGTACATGCCGCGTCCTTTTTATAGCCTCATGTATGGCCGGCTCAAAATTCTCCAACATGCTTTCTGTTACGCAGGTCCAATGTGAAAAGTCTGCCGTTATTAAGTAATCATCGCGAAGGCTGAACAATTCCGTGGCAGACTGCGGAGAATAACCCAAGCGCCCCCGATGGGTTTCATGAACCACGAGAATGCCTGTCTTAGTAAAGAAATTATGAGCGATGTCTATCAGTTCGATATTTTGTTGCGCCGTAAACCAGTCGCGGCCCGTATGGGAATTGATAAGTATTGGTTGCGCTGCCGCACATTCCGTTAGGCGCTTTTTAAAAGACGCTTTGAACTGTTGGAAGGTACTGCCCTGCGCCTGGTACTGATGTGCCAACAGCGGCATCTCGAATTGCTGAAGATAATCATATAAGATCTTACGATCACTTTTATACTCAGGTATCCAGGTCTCCAATCCGTCAAAACCGGCAATTCTCACTTTTTCAAGAAATGAAAACAGCGGCAGATGCTCATGCCCCCAAATCGGACATAATATTTTAATTTCCACCAAATTATTCTTTATTATATATAAGCGGGGTTTGGTGCTCATCATTCAGCAAGTCACCAATTTTAAGCTCACTTATCTGCTCATCGGTAAGTATATTTTGTATGCCGTTATACCTGCTTCCATTGGGCATGTAAGCGCAGGTCATAGCACGGCGGGAACCGGAAGTCATATTGGCATTGGCGCCATGGATGGTTAAACCGTTGTGAAACGAGCAACTCCCGGCTTTCATGGGAGCGGCAACGGACGGCAAGTTTTTAATGCCCGGGTAATATTCAAAAATCGAGTCCATGTTTTTTCCAATTCCGGGATTTTCAAAACCGGTTTTCTTGTGAGATCCCGGAATAAAAAATAAGCAGCCGTTTTCGAGTGTAGCATCGTCAAGCGCGATCCAGATAGATAAAGCCCTTCGGTCAGAAAAAGACCAGAATGGTGTATCTAAATGCCATGAGGTTGGATTTGCCCAGGGCTTCTTAAACAAAGCCTGATCGTGCCATATTTTTATGCCATCTACACCGGCCAGATTCGCCGCCATTTCTCCTATACAGGGGTTACAGATCAATTCCTTTACCTTTTCATCAGTTTGCCAAAGGTTAATCATCTGATCAAAAACCTTGCTGAAGTAGTCAGCATCATTATTTATCCCATCGTCTTCACCAACCTTCCCGGCTTTGCCCGGTATTTTTTGGCCAGCCCTGTTAGCAATGGCGTTCATGACGGTTTCTCTCCAGTAATTAAGCTCATCCGGTGTAAGAAAATCTTCAATAACAACAAACCCGTTTTCCTGGTAATAATCAATTTGTGACTGGCTAACTGAGGTATTCATATATTTAGAGGTTTTGACAGTTATGGCAAACGTACCTAATAAGTGGTAGTGCTCCTTTTTCAAAAAACAGCAATCTTTTGTATCTTTTGATATACAGTCTGAGATAGCATAGCATACTATATAGCATATTCTTTTGCCTTGAATATCAAAAAGGATAAAAAAAAACTAAAAGAAGAAATACGGGCAAAAGATCTGATGATTACTTTCGGTAATATTTATAGACGATCTATTGAAAAAGAACTTTTTTAAATATCTTAACATCACTCCGGTTGAAGAGAAGTGGGGAATATATGTAACTGCTGCGGGTTACTCAAAGGTGGATCCATTTGACAATTATCCGAACCAGGAACACCCCGAAAGCCATCATTTAACCTGGAACAGGGGGCGGATACTGAACGATTACTATATCGTATTCATTTCAAAAGGCAAGGGTATCTATGGTTCATCACTTGTCGAACCAACTGAAATTAACGAAGGGACATGCTTTTTTTTGCACCCCGGCGTATTACACAGGTATAAACCTAACCGCAATGAAGGATGGGAAGAATATTGGGTGGGCTTTAACGGCTCATTTGCAAAGCAATTAATTGAAGGCAATTTTTCAAACGCTCAATCGCCTTTTGTTTATCTGGGTCTAAATAAAGATCTACTTATTCTTTTCAGAACGATGATCGAGTGTATACAGGCCTCATTAATTGGTTACCCTCAACAAATCGCAGGCACTACGATGCAAATATTAGGGCTTATACATGCTACATTACTGCATGATGCTGCAACTGATGACCCTGTTGTTAAATTAATTTCCAAAGCTAAATTTGTGATGCAGAAAGATTTGGACGGCCCCCTTGATATGTCAGCTGTGGCAAAGCAATTACCCATGGGCTATTCCATGTTCAGGAAAGCTTTCAAGCGGGTTACGGATCAGTCGCCCAATCAGTACCACCTTAATTTACGCCTGGAGCACGCCAAAAATTTACTAAGCACCACCATCCTAAACGTTTCTGAAATTGCAGATCAAACCGGGTTTGAATCTGTATTCTATTTTTCAAAACTATTTAAGAAAAAAATAGGAATTTCTCCGCTTCACTACCGCAGCGCAATAAAATCTGAAACTATAGATTAATCTTTTTCTGCAAGTACTATCCAATAAACGCCCGTAAGCTTCTCATTACATTTCACTTTCCTAACAAGGTCATTAGCTGTTTGTTGGCGGCATCTCCCTTCAACAAGATTTATCAAAAAGCGCAAATAATTGTCCAAATCGGGCATTCCATAGCGGCCCATGCTAAGATAACTTTGATTTAATCATTATAACCTGAAGCCCCCGGGGCTCAAAAAGTTAAGCACTAAACAAATTAACAGCTACATGAAATTTCTTGCAGGAAACTTAACCATGCTGTGTACCGCCATTAAAACAAGTAAGGGTACACCTTATCGTTTGGAAAGCGGATGAGAAGCTATTGCCTCCTGCCTGCCTTTGTTAAACTACTGTATAGCGAATTTTCAAGAGCAATAATGAAGCTCGACTTTCACTTTTAAAACCAACTAACCCTTAATTTATGAAACCAAAACTTTTACTATTAAAAATCCGGAAATGCGGACTGTGTCTTTTGGTAGCGCTTATCGCTTTATTACCAAAAGTCAGTCATGCACAAACTGAGGTCCGCGGGGTCGTACGAGACTCTACCAATTCCGCTACCATGCCGGGGGTCTCCGTCGTCGTAAAAGGGACAAGCAACGGCACCCAAACCGATGCCAACGGCAGGTTTACTATTGCCGCAGCCAATGGCAGCACTTTGGTGTTTTCTTTTATTGGCTACAAAACAAGCGAAAGTGTGGTAAGGGACAATACCTTATTAGATATACGCTTAGCAACCTCATCCCAGGGACTTAAAGAAGTAGTTGTTGTAAGCTACGGAACACAAAGCAAACGGGAAGTAACGGGATCTATAGGGCAGGTCAAAGCATCCGAACTGAAAGATATGCCTGTACCCAATGTTGGACAGCGGCTGCAAGGCAAATTAGCCGGGGTACAGATTAGCAACAATTCGGGCACCCCCGGTTCAGAAATGAGTTTTCGTATCCGTGGTTCTGCTTCAATCAATGCAGGGAATAACCCATTAGTAGTTATCGATGGATTCCCTTCACAAAGCGGCCTGCAAACGCTGAGCCCAGAGGAAATAGAGAACATTTCCGTTTTGAAAGATGCATCTGCTTCGGCGCTTTACGGTTCGAGGGCGGCAAACGGGGTGATCCTCGTAACTACCAAGCAGGCAAAGGTTGGCCAAAAGAGCCTGACTTTTAGTGGATATTACGGTGTGCAATCTGTTCCGCAACGCGGCCGCCCTGATCTGATGAATGCGGAGGAATTCGCTCAGTATAAAAAAGAATATTTTGAAGATGCGGCTAAATATGAAGGATACACCGGAGGTGTACCCTCAGTTTACGCAAACCCGTCACAATATGCCGGTAAAAACGGAACCGACTGGTTTGGGGTATTATTGCGCAACGCGCCTACTCAAACTTATAATATCAACTTCGCCAATGGCACAAAAGATTATAAGGCAGTTGTAAACGCCAGCTACAGCCGGCAGGATGGTGTAGTATTAAACTCTGCCGACGAGCGGTACACTGTACGGTCTAACAATATTTACACGCCATCAGATAAATTCACGCTGGGAACCAATGTGGAACTCTCTTACGGTAATAACCAGGTGGTTCCGGGCCTTGATAATGGCCGTAACATTATTGCAAATGCTTACCTGATGGATCCGACGCTGAATTATAAAAATGCTGACGGATCATACCCTATCTCTTTCAACCAACCCGGTATGTTCCCAAACCCCAACTATTACCTTGTAGTAACCCAGAGAGTAAATAAAACTGCCGCGGCACGTGTGTTGGCCAATGCCTTTGTAGAGGTTACGCCTATAGCAGGTTTAAAATTAAAATCTACCATTAATGTAAACACCGATAATACTAAAAACCGACAGTTTACACCTTCAACCGCGCAGGGTGGTTTAGGCTCGGCACCTCCGAGGCCTGCTACCGGCAGCTACTCGACAAGTAATTTCGTTTCATGGCTGAACGAAAATACCGTTAATTATAAAAAGTCTTTCGGTGGTCACAATTTTGAGGCATTAGCAGGTTATACGGTACAAAAATTCTCGGCCGAGAATAGCGTGATCAATGGTAGTCAATTCCCTGACGATAATATACCCTGGGTTTCTGCTGCTACCACACGTATTGGCGATGTAGGTGCCGACCAATGGTCGCTCCTGCGTTTTGTAGGCCGGTTGAACTATAACTATAATGAGAAGTATCTGTTTGAAGCTGCCTTTAGCAGGGATGGTTCTTCCCGGTTTGGGACCAATAACAAGTATGGTAACTTTCCGTCTGTTTCTGCCGGTTGGGTAGTGTCTGATGAAGAATTTTTGAAAGATATAAAACCGATAAATTTTTTAAAACTGCGCGCAAGTTACGGTAAGGTAGGCAACAACAATATTGGTAATTATACTTATCTCGCTGCTATAAACACCAGTAATTATGTATTTGGGAATGCCGTTACGCCTGGTAAACTGCTCAGCGGCATCGGCAACAATAACCTTACCTGGGAAACAAGTACCAGCTACGATTTAGGGTTAGACCTTTCAATGTTTGACAACCGTTTATCATTCACTTATGATTATTACTGGAAAAAGACAGATGGATTGCTGTATGCTATTGATATCCCGGTACAGTCGGGCTATAATTCCATCACTTCTAATGTCGGGCGTTTTGACTTTTGGGGGCATGAATTCACCATTTCAACAAAAAATTTAACCGGCGCCCTAAAATGGAACACCAACTTTAATATTTCTTTTGACAGGAACATCGTTAAAAAACTGGGTACCAACGATGCCCCTATCGGCGGTTATAATGAATACTGGGATGACAACCGGACGGCGGTAGGCCAGCCTATAGGCATGTTTTATGGCTACATCAATACCGGCGTTTATATGACACAGCAGGAATTTGACACGCAGCCCCACGGCGCTACATCTATGGTTGGAACCGCCCGTTTTAAAGACGTTAGCGGGCCGAACGGCGCTCCTGACGGTAAAATAGACAGCTACGACCGTACCTGGATCGGAAACCCCAACCCTACATTTATCTATGGATTAACAAATACATTCACTTATAAAGACTTTGACCTAAGCATTACTGCTGCCGGTACGGTAGGTAATGACATTGCAGACGATGCCATCCAGTCAACTGAAAATTTGGACGGTGTTTTCAACGTATTGAAAGGCGTATCCCGCCGCTGGCGTTCAGAAGAAAATCCCGGGGATGGTATTTACCCAAGAACCCGCACAGGCACAACTGCAGATTTCAGGAATTTTACGAGCAGGCAGGTTTTTAGCGGCACATTCCTTGCCATTAAAAATATCACATTGGGCTACACACTACCGGTTAAAGCCACCAAGTACTTTAAAAGCTTCCGGGCTTATCTCAGCGCTCAAAACGCGTTCATATTTACAAAATATCCCGGCATCAATCCCGAGGCAGGTTTTGCCGGATTGAATGGCCTTAACCAAGGCCGAGATTGGACCAGTTACCCTGTCCCTCGTACGCTATCTGTAGGCTTTAACGCAGGGTTTTAACAAATACTTAAATGATCAAGATAATGAAAAAGACAATATATACCACACTGTTGATATTAGCATTGGTATCTTGTAAAAAGGATACGCTTAATCTTGTGCCGCAAACGCAACTTAGTTCCGGATCTTTTTATAAAGATGCAGCCCAGTTTAACCAGGCACTTACAGGGGCTTATACTTACCTGAGAGGCATAGCATTCATGGGTATTTATATGGACGAGATGCGTTCGGACAATACTTTCTTTACCTTTTATTCTGCCGACCGCGGCACGGGAACCAGCGCGGAGGCCTATGCTGAGTTTATTGATAATGGTACAACCAGCCAGGAGCCAAATACACCAGGCAATCGTTATGGTAATGCTTATTCCGGTATTGCTGCTGTAAACACTATTTTAACACAACTTAACAACTCATCTTTATCTTCAGCTGAAAAGAACCAGATCACAGGCGAAGCACTCTTTCTACGCGCTTTTTACTATTATGATCTGGTAACTCATTATGGTGGCGTTCCGCTGCAACTGGAACAGGTAACAGACGTAGACGGCGCTTTTATGCCGCGAAGCACAGCTGATGAAGTATATAAGCAGATCATTGGAGATCTTACGTCGGCTATGCCTAATTTGCCTGTTGCCAAAACTTTTCCGCAAACCGGACGTGCAACGCAGGGGGCGGCAAAAATGCTGCTGGCCTACGCCTATATGTCTGAACCTACCCGCGAGTATCAAAAAGCAGAAGCCGCCCTTATTGATATTACCAAAATGAATTACTCCCTGTTGCCAGACTATACCAGCGTGTTTGACCTAAGCAATAAAAATAGCCAGGAGTCGATCTTTGAAGTGCAATACAAAATGGGTAACGATGGACAGCAAAGTGATTTTGCCTGGCGCTTTATTCCAAAATCCAGCAGCGCGAAACTGCTGATCGGGATTGACGTCAGTAATGGCGGCGGCAGTCTTCGCAGCGGCGGATGGAATGTGCCTACCCAAGAATTGGTTGATTCATACGAAAACGGCGATAAACGTTTGCCAGCTTCGATCGGTGTTGTCGAAGGCACACTTGCCAGCGAAATTTTAACACCAACCGCTGTTAAAAGTCCGGTTGGATATACGCCAACCGCTGGGGTAAACTTCTATTATTTCGTAAAAAAATATCTTCATCCGCCATACCAGGTGGATTGGAATACAGATGACAACTTTCCGGTTTACCGTTACTCCGGCGCGTTGCTGTTACTGGCCGAATGCCTCGTTGCCGAAGGAAAGGCGGGCGAAGCCCTTCCTTACCTAAACCGGGTACGGGCAAGA
This sequence comes from Mucilaginibacter lutimaris, assembly GCF_042676625.1. NCBI lineage: Bacteria > Pseudomonadati > Bacteroidota > Sphingobacteriia > Sphingobacteriales > Sphingobacteriaceae > Mucilaginibacter > Mucilaginibacter lutimaris. Next base: position 32,285 of record NZ_JBHTIA010000002.1, on the reverse strand, counting down.
GCAGGTTTGCAGGCATTAACAGTTGCCAACAAAGAGAGTGTAGCGAACGAAATGCGGCATGAACTGGCGTTTGAAAACCATCGTTGGACCGATCTGATCCGTAATGGAATGGCCATAGATGCTTTGAAAGCAAAAGGGCAGCGCCTGAAAGCAATAAACGGCTGGTTGCTTCCGGGCACTTTCAACGTCACACAAGAACGGTTGATCTACGCGATCCCCTTCAGAGAGCTGCAGATCAATAACAAACTAACTCAAAATCCCGGCTATTAACGGCAGCAAGGATAGTCATAACAGCTTAGGATAAATACATGCGGACAGTGCCGCTACGACAGCCGCGCTTCACGTCGTTAAATGTTATTACAACAATGAAGCTATCATAATCACTTATGAGATGGGATTCATACCCCAATTATTTAATTCAAATACTGTATTTGAATTAAATAATTGGGGTACTTTATTTTATTAAGATTAGCGACACCTGGACACTTTCATCATGACAAGCCTACAAGGCTATTTTAATTGCTAATTTAATTAGTAATTAAGTGAGTTTTTGTAATTTTGCTTTAAGATAAATTTAAGAATTTATAAGCAACAACAAAGGTGTCTGAAATTTATCCTTTATCAGTAAGAATTATATAACCGGGCGTATATAAGCTACGTTCTAAAGGATCAAGGATTAAAGTGATTAGCATCGACAAACTACTACATCGGCGTATTTTGACGCAGAAAATAAAGGTAAGGTGAACCACATGGAAAGCAACAGTATTTACAGGTAAGTGCCTTTTCAGGACTGATAGGTGCTTTGTTGACACAATTGTTAACTGGTTTATTTGCTTATCTGGGAGACAAAAGGAAATCGGATACCGAACTTAAAAATACGTTCCGCAACAAACTGGTAGAGATCACCGAAAGTTTTTATTTCGTTACCGGTGAAAAGATGGCCATCATCAAGAAGAACATGGGTTACTGGGCCAATTACAATACTTCAAGAAGCGGAAAAAGCCTTGATTTCCTCCAACAGGAAATCTCGAAGTTAAACGGTCATATGGAGAAGCTGGATGCCAAAAACTGGAAGTCCAATTTGGTGGAATTATATTTTGATGTTTCCTTAACCAGCGAGAGAGTGATCACAACTAACCTGAGGTCTAAGGAATTATATCTTAGGGTCTTGGATATTACCGAGCAAATCGCGCACGCTCTGCCAGAAGAACAAACCGATCTTTATCGATTGCGCAACGATGCTGTAACTGACATGCTGCACCATTATGATCAGGTGTATCACGATATGTCCGTTGATATGGGTATTGTCAAAACCGGACTTTTGAAACAGTTTCATTTGTAGTACGTGGTTCGAATGGCCTTGTTTACGGATTAGTGTTGATAGTATTAAGCAATCAAGTGCCCAACAAAATTAGTTATTTAATTGCCCGAGCGTTTGCCGTCTCGAACAACTGGTTAAGCCGCTGTTCTTTTTCTCCATATCCCTGGTATATGTATGTTGCGAAGCAGAAAGCGCAACGTCAGTCGAATTCACCTCACTTTTTTGGCTTGCTCCCGATCGACAAGACTTTTCTTATTTAAAACAATCCGTTTCTGTGTTAGGGATAGGAGTTGTAACTATATCCCTACCAATTCCATCCTCCAACAGGAATACAGTGCTGAAGGTTCATTTTAATTTTACGATGTGTTCAAATGCGACACGCTCGCACACAGGTTTGGCCAGTTCATCATACTCAGAACCGTAATTCACGATATAATCAGATTTTAAAGGCCCTTTACGTGTAACATTGATTTTTATAAAGTAAAATGAATTTGTTCCTATCCGGAAATTCAACACCTTTTTATCGAAAACGGCAAGAACGCTAAAAGCCTTTTCCTGTAAATAGCGAGACGGAATACTGAGCTTTTTATCGGCGTACGCCAGTAATGTTGCGGTATCCTTTCTCAAGACTTCATAATCAACGTTTTGGATTTTTTTCCCGAATTTTAAAAATTCAACATCGACCTGTTTCCATCCTGACTATAGCCTACTTTAAAAAACAATAAAAAAAGACTGCAAATAAATATATATTTCATGTTATGTTGATTATTTGCGATCTTTTTGAAATCACCATATGACATGGTAAAGATAACTTTATCTCCATTGTAAAAATTTACCTTTTTGCCTGCAGACGTTCCGACCTAATAGTTGTGGCGCTACGTTTTCCCCTTCCATTGCTCCGACTATACCCAATATTTATGATAATTGTATCTATCTTGTTAAGATTAACGAGCACTTAATGTATAAAATAAAATTAATCATAAAAAATATTTACTTTTAAAAATCTGATTATTAAGCATTTAAATTATGTGTGTGTTTTACAATATGTAAATTTAACAACAAATTTACTTTTACCATAGTGTATAAATACCATAGATTTGCGGCAACTATTACCAAATTTAACCGGTATGTCAACAGCTATTACGCTTGGCCAGTTTATTATAGAAAAGCAAGCCGACTTTCCATATGCAAAAGGAGAACTTTCCAGAATACTCGGTCGGAACAAGCGCTTTAACGCTTCTATTATGATCCTCGAATATTTTGATTAGATATTATTTTCATCAACACCGAAAAGCAAGTTCTTAATGGCTATGGCAGAAACTTTCTTGTTGCCATCGATGAGCTTTCTTCTCGCCTCATGAACCTTATGAGAAAGAATATCAATAAAGCTGTTCAACGCCCTGGTGTCATCTTTTGATCCGGACGCCCTCCCCTTCCGCGAATCTCATCTAGAAGGTTCCCATTTACGTTTGGTTGAAATTTCGCTTGATACGCCATCTACTGTAATCCTCAGGTAAACGATCATGACTCCGCCACGATAGTTTTGTGGCTGTTTGAGGAAGAATAAAATCCCCAGTGTTTTTTCTAACATAATTACTGCAATTAAAGGGTTAACAAATGTCGAAAAGCAGTACTTATGAATCAAGATGTTCAATTTCTGAACAGGCTACATATCAGTGAGTTACATCACTTTCAGTGCGTGTTTTTTTGGCTAAACCACCACGCACCGAATCACGCACTTTTATATTGCCTTTTTTTGCATGTTTTGTGTAGTATAAAGAACAAAAAAGCCGCTAAATCATGCGATTTAGCGGCTTTTTGCGTGTTTAACTAGTATTTCAGCGGTGAGGGAGGGAAAAGAACCCAACTTTTAAACCACTTATTTTAAGCACTTTAATATCTTCTTAGTTAAACACTACACGAATCACGCACTTGATTCATATAACGCCTATCGCGTATCAAATTTAAGCAAAATCTAAATACGTTAGCAACTAAAATCTATCTGACTCTCAAGCTCATAACCCAAAGGTCGTAGGTTCGAGTCCTGCTCCCGATACCGAAAAGGACAAAGAGGCATAATCGAGGCTTAGCTCGGGTATGTCTCTTCTTTTTTATGATATAATCTGCTGTAAAAAGCTATATACAAAAACACCGAAGTTATTTGAGTGGTTCGACACGCATTTAATTGATAAAACGAATTTACCAAATAATTTAGTGTAAAAGAAATAACCTATTGTAAATAAGGTATTAAGCGGCCATCGCTGTATATTTTATTATTTGATAAAAATCATTGATTATTAACCACTTTTAAATTTTTATCGCAATACTCTCCAAATGGCAGCAAACTTAAAGGCTTATTTCAAAGAACGGATTATTGAGTCGATCGCTACATTATCATCTCAGGTATTCCCGCAGGTCGTAAAGGTAATTCTCGAACAACAAACTGGCGAAAGGTTTGAATTACGAGGACAAACAGTGACCGGTGAACCGGTTGGATATACGCTCGATGCCAATTCAAAACACTTCGAAAAGGTCTTTTGAAGTTGGCAAAGAGGCACTTTATTTTAAAGATAAACGAAACCTGAAAATAAAAGGTGATTTACCGCACGCTATACAAGTAGCGCCGCATTGTCAAAAAATATTCCTGGTATCCAGCAGAACCTGCGGCCCTCAAAAATATGCTTACCTGAATGCTTACACTGTCAGGGTCTTTAAATTATTAAATAAGGAAATTAATATATATGATGGCAGATATCTTGGTGAGTACATTGTTGATCAATTCCTTGAAAAACAAGATACATTTAATATAGATAAGCTGGTCCCTCTAATACCTGCCTTACAACAAATTAAAAATGAGTTTCTCTTCACCAATGATTTGCCACAATCTCCGAAATCCAATATTGAAAGAAAAGATGCAAAAGACATCGTAAAAAAACTCGGCACGACCAAACAGATCATTGTTCACGCTAAAAAGCTTTTGGAAGTAAATGCATGAAAGCCAGTATCTAATTGGCTAAAGGATCATAAAAAACTCTGTGTAGAAGCTGCCGAGGGAATACAATTGCACAGCAAAGCCGTTTTCTTCACGGTCAGCCAGGAAAGTGCCCTGCAATACGGCATTGGCTTTTTCGGTTTCTGTCAGCTAATCAAAGTCGTAAAGCGTGAGCATCGTTCAAAGATAAGCATACGGTTCCGCTAGCAAAATAGCCTGGGTCTAATATTCTTTTTCTAAGGTTATTTTGAGGGTTTCGGACAAGCAGGGATGGCTTTGCAAAAAAGCGGTTCTTTGCTGGCCGGTCAGGTTCTTATCAAGCCAGGTTTTTACGTCGCCGCGTTCGAGGATGGCCGGTATGCGGTCATGAATTTCGGCCATTTTTCGGTTGGGCGGCATGGTAATCATCAGGCAGGTGGGCAACAGGATGTTAGTGTCTACATCCATCCAGATATCCCATAGCCCGGCAATATAAAATGGTTTGCCGTCGGCGCGTTCGATGCGGTAAGACTTTTTTTGCGTTACGTTGTATTCAAAAAAGGCCTGGATGCGGATGACGCAATGTTTTTTGCCTAATTGGTTGCGCCAGTTGGTATGCAGGTTTTCGATTTTTGCATGCTTATGCTTATTATGAATCTTTTCATCATCGGCAGTTAGTAAACCCCAGCGGTATTGCTGTACTTTATCGGGTAGGGCGTCGGTGACTACGGTTAGCATGGAACCGGGGTTACCTGTAGTATTAGGTTTGGGTTTAAACTGACGGCCGTCGCGACCGGTGATTAAAATATCTTTTTGTTCGCCTATTAAAACTCTTCCGCACATAATCTTCAATTAACGCACAAAATTACTAAATATTTTAGTAATCGATTAAACATTTAATTGAAACAATATTTAGCTGTTTCTAAACATTCCTAGCACTTTAGTATATTTGATCGGTATTGATAATTATCCCTAAACAAATTGTAATTATCCAGCAATCTCATATTCATGAAAATCTTCCGGGCTTTGAACAGGAATCAGATGTCTACGACCTGCAAGACCTGTTTTTTGAATTAGAATCTAAAGAAATCGGTTGCTTAAAGCAAATTTCAAAGCTGGTAAAAGGCGAACTGCAATACGGTAAAAAATGAACAGGGTTTCAAGATCCGCTTGCTAAAAGCGAAAGAGGTGCAGGTTGTCCCAATAGATCTGCCACACGGATTGGCCTATTACGAAAAGATTCTTTTAGGATTGTAGCAAGAATTATATAATAACTTCTGCTACAGATAAATAATTCATTTGGTAACAATAATATCTTGCCAATCGGTCGTATACTGTTTGCTCAGGAATTCCTGCTTCATTTTCCAGGTCTTTTCATAACCTTCAGCGGCGATGCGGAGTTTGCCGCGACCGTAGCGGTCATTGATTTCATCCATCAGGTTGCTTAATGCCAGTTGTTTGCTGTTATCGTAATCGCTGAACAGATTGTACTGCACTTCTCCGGCGGGGATGATGCCGGTAGCCCTTATGCCTGTTTTCAGATAATTATAGCCGGGTTCATAAATGGCCCTGAGTCCCTGAATGCAGATTTTGGTCAGTTCATGGGTGCTGTTGATGGCAAAGGGCACCTTGACCGTGATGCTCGGGTAATGTTGGTCATGCTTGATATTATGTTTATTGGTGCGCAGGTAAATGGTGAGCTGCAGGGCCATGCTTTTTTGCTGGCGTAGTTTGATGGCGACCGTCGCGGCGTGCATGGCTGCGGCTTCTTCGATCATTTCCAGTTCGGTTTGGTAAGTATTAAAGCTTTGGCTGCTTTCGATGCCTTTGGAGCGGTCGGCGATATCTTTGATTACATTGCAGGGTTTGCCCCAAAGTTCCTGGTGCAAGCGCCAGCCCTGCACGGTCATGTACTGGCGGACGGTTTCTGGTTTCATTTGCCGGAAATCTTCGGCGGTTTTGATGTCGAGTTCCGTTAACTTATCGTAATACTGCCGGCCTACGCCCCAGACATCTTCAATAGGGAAATCTTTAATAGTTTGATAGATCTTGTCTGCGGTATCGAGGACGAGGTAATCTCTTTTTTGTTTCTTCGCGGCTTTGTTGGCGAGTTTAGCCAGGGCCATGGTTGGGCCTATGCCTATGGTGATGGACAGGCCGGTATCACGCATGACGTTTTTGCTGATCATGGCGACATGCTTTTCAAGGTCGGTTTTCAGGTTGGCCAGTGCCAGAAACGCTTCGTCGATGCTGTAGACCATAAGCATATAGGTATAACGCGCAAGGTTATTCATCATGCGGGCGCTCATATCGGCATACAGGGCGTAATTGCTGCTGAAAATGACGGCATCGAGTTCCTTTAGTCGCTGGCGTACCATAAACTCGGCATCGCCCATTTTGATACCGGCGGCTTTGGCTTCATTGCTGCGGGCGATGACGCAGCCGTCGTTATTAGATAAGACGACCACCACCCGGCCTTTCAGTGTGGGGTTGAACAGGGTTTCGCAACTGACGTAACAGTTATTGATATCAACATGCGCAAACACGGCCGTACCTCCCTATTTTTTGCTGCGGCTGTAAGAGCGGATTGAGGGTGAGCATCACCACGCCCCAGCAGGTAAAGTTTTGCAGGTCTTCTATGGTGATGGTATCGGATTTAGTATTAGCTTTAAGCGTAAGTTTGCCGTTTTCTGGGCAATACTCGCGGGTATAAAAATCGCCTTCATGAAAGAAAACGACAATGCAGCCGGGTACGGGTGTGATGGAGCGGTCAATAACCAGGATATGGTTTTCCAGGATATGGTAGGCGGTCATGGCTTCGCTGCCCATTTTCATGTAATAGGTGTTGTCTGGATCGATGACGGTGATATCGGTAATGTCCAGCGCGGGTTCTTCGTGCGTCAGCATCGGCAGGCGAAATCCCAGCACATCCCTCTTAACCCTATGTTTCCGCATTTGCAACATTTTTAATTACTAATTTATTTAGCAAATATAAACGAATTATTGATTGTATTTCCAAATCTGGTTTACAACCTGTCGTGGTTTTTGCATAACTTTCTTTGTTTTATGCTCGTATTGGCCTTTTTAAAATCTTTCCACAGACTTGTGCAAAATTATTTATAAACAAATGTTTTATTTACTAATATCATTAGTATTATATTTGTATTTGTTTATGATGATACCGGAATTTTATATCGAAGTGGAATTGGAACGCGGGCTGAGCCGCGTGCAGGTGGAAGCTATTGATTTTAGTGGCTGGGATATACCCGGCTGCCCGCAGTTCATCATCGAGTATTTTACCGGCCATGATTTTTTAACACTGACGGTTCAACTGGAGAACGGCACCTGGCATGACCGGAATACACCGCTTTCGGAAGATGATTTCTTCTTGCGCTATTTTGAGTTAGGGCCTGAAAAAGCTTGGGAACCGGCATATGAAAGCCCGCTGAGTGCCGGCGAACTAAAGCTGATCGGCAATGGCATCAGTAATTATATGGTTGTCATGCTTTGTGATTATATGGGGCTGTTCGTCCCGCAATACCGTACCCCGACTTTAAACTGATGGCCTATGGAAAGCAAACAACAGATCATCAGCAAACTCCGGCAGGAACTCCTGCAATGGGAGGGCTATAAAGCCCCGGTAGCCGGGCAGCGTGATCAATTGGGCCTTGGGCCATTATTTTACAGCAAGCCATCGCATAGCCTTATCCTTTCTTTATTATCAGATGAGATAGTGCTGGATCACTTAACAACCGCTCCATTTCCAACTCAATAATATCCCTGATGTCCTGCTTGATCTGTAGGTAATTCCGCTCAACAATTGCCCCTCTGGCTTTCCTGACCTCGGGTAGCGGCACATAGCCATCGATCTCTTTTTTCAACGCCACATGGTTATTGACGATCTCCCCATGAAAAGCTTTCAACTCAATCTTACAATCCGGGTTATCCGCCACCGTCCCCACAAACTCGCCGGAGCTTAACGCAGAGATGCGCGAAGCAGGCACTGCTGCCTCCAGCTGCTTGGAACGACTGATGGAAGTATCATTGCTATTAATCGATAAACTCTCCCTGTCCTGCATGATACGGCCGATCTTTTCTGACACATATTTTGCCGTATCACCCGACACCTGGCCGACCGCCATATTACCGACAATGTTCATGATCACATCCGCCTGCTCACGCCCGTAATCCTTACGCAGCTGGCTGGCATCCTGGATACCCAGGGTAGTAGCAATCAGGTTCGAGCGGCCCGTCGCGATGGTAGGTATAATATCCGTCGTCAGCGTAGGAAACTCGTCAAACACCAAACTGCATTTCAACTTGTCTTTTTGGTTAATGATCTTTAATAGACGGTTGGTAAAAAGCGACAGCACCGCGCCATAGATCTGTATCTTCTGCGGATTGTTACCCATGCAAACGATCTTCGGCTCCTTCGGATTGTTAATGTCCAGCGTAAATTCATTGCCTGATAACACATAGTACAGTTGTGGCGAAGCGATGCGCGCCATCGTGATCTTCGCCGAAGCGATCTGTCCCTCCAACTGCTCCACTGCATCCCGCTTGTAAGCGCTGATAAAAGGGTTGATCAGCACATCGATTTCCTTTTGCGTACCCAGCAACGTAAACAAACTATCATAATCTGCCTGCATCAATTCGATCACATGCGGCAGCGTACAAAACTCGCCATCCTTGTACTTCCGCAGATACCAGATGATCGCTGTCAGAAAGTTGATCGGCGACTCCACAAAGAAGTCGCCTTGCCGTTTGATCCATTCCCGGTTCAGGCCCAGCAAGATCGTGCGTGCCGATTCCACCGCGTCCGTCAGGTCCAGCATCGCTGAAGGGTCCAGCGGGTTACAGCGATGACTGCGGGAGAGGTCATCGAAATTGATGGAGTAGAATTGGGGTTCCACCTGATACCCGCCCTTATGCTTCAACCAGGTATTATATGCGATCACCGCCAGATCCGGCATCTTAAAGTCATACACGAACATCGCAAACCCCTTACGGATATGTTGTGTGATCACATGCCGGATAATGAAATAACTCTTACCGGAGCCCGGTGAACCCAACACCAGCAAGGCCCTGAAGAGATTGATGAAATTGATCCAGCCATCCCGCACTTTTCCTTTCAGAACATATTTCGTCGGCAGGTTCACCGAAAACTCATTTTCCAGCAGTCGCTCCTCCTGCGGAAACGTCTCCTGATCTCGATTGAATATGTCACCCTCCAGCTTATCGCGAATGATCCGTGACAACATCGTGCCGCCACTAAGGATCAACAAAAACCCCAACCCTGTTGTACCCATGTATATTAGCGCCACTAACTGAACTCCAGCCGGAACCAACAACGATAAATAGCTAACGAAATACACCACTAAGCCCACCAATACATACAATAATGCGCCCTTCAAATTCTGCTTTTCATCCTTCTTTCCCTTAACACCGATCAACGCTATAGCCAGGAAACCTAAGGCAATCAACTTCGGCTTCAAAAAGCTGCTGAACAAACCCGTTTTCACCACATTGCCCAACAACCGGTCGGACAAATCCGACATCCAGCCCCACTCCACAAAAGCCCCGTAACACACCACATAAAAATGCAGCAACAATATCCCAATACTGATCAGCCTCGTCATGTCCAGGATCTTGCGCATCGCCTGATCGTTCTCTCCAGTTTGCATATCTAACTCTCCCAACCCTCCCTGCTTCGGCTTTGCTCAGCACAAACTCCAGCGGAGGGCTTTTCTAATCCATTCATCAATTTTCTTTTCCCTCACCAGCACAATTTACAGTGACAACCGCACCTTCTTTTTCTTCTTCTTCGTCCGCTTCAGTTCCCAGTCCATGACCTCAGCCGTGCCGCTCGTATCCAATAGCAGCTCCACCAATCCCCCACGAGAATTAACCGAACCACTCAGATCCGGAAAACCGACAGGTTTTTCACGCGATTCCCCCCGTACTCCACCCCCATCAGCCGCCAGTTTTTCCCTTAACCCGTTTTGTTTTTTTTCCTCATCAGCCACCACGTTTTGGCAGCGTTCCCTAATCGCATTGCACTATAAGCTTTACCCAAAGCACTACCATTAAATACGATCTTGCTGTAATGATCAACATAAGTCATACCGTACAATACGCCTTGCTCATTCCGCCGCAAGACCATATCAATTCCATTATTTTTAAGAGCTCCAATCAAACCATTCAGACTTTTATCACCCTTTAAAAAATACAGGTCAATGGCATTCTTCAACCGCAATTTTGCTTTCGGCTCATCCTTCGCCACCTTATTCGCTTCAAACTTTCTTTCCAAAGACTTCAAGGTAGGCTTGTCAAAGAACAAACTCGCTTTTATCGGCACACCAACCTTGTTACCATCAACATCCAGCACCCTGTAAACCAAACCGCCATGCTGAAAGACACGCGATTTCTCATCACCACGATCCGCAGCTAAATTGTATTGTCGCAACACCGCATTCAGCTCCGCCAGCGAGGCATATTTGTATTGTCCCAAGACTTTCACCAGCACATTATTGATCGCCTGTTTCGTTTCTGATTTACCATAGATCACTCTAGCGGCATCCACCGGCTTCACCTGGAACACCTGCCGGTTTTGCTTCTTGTCCGCTGCTACCAAACCAAACATTTTTTCGATCGCTACGGATGCCGTTTTAGACTTATCGCGCCCTAAATAATTCATCCTAATCGCTTTCCCGTCGGACTGAATATTAGTTGTCACCAGATGCACATGCGGGTGGCCTGCATCCTCATGTTTGTATAACAAATAAGGCTGACCGCCAAAGCCAATCTTTTCCAGATAGACCGACGCGATCTCCCGCAAACGATCATCCGAAAGCTTTTCCGATGGATCAAAATTCAGCGACACATGCAGGCAATTATGCTTCGTCCGCTGGTTCAATTCTGCCAGCATTTCCAACCGCCTAAGCTTCTGATGAAAGTTCAAATGCTCCGGTCCTACCGGATAAAATCCCGCCTCCAGGCACACCGCCAAACCGTTCTTTACTTTATGCTCATTGTAGTTTAAAGCGATGCGTAAATGCTTCGACTGATGGATCACTGCAACCATATATCATTCAGCGAAACAAGCTTCCTTTCAATCGCAGCAACCGCTGCAAAATAGTGCTCCCTATCCTGTTCAAATCGGGCCAGCCAAACCCGCATTTGGGGCGCATGATCCAGCATATTTAAGCGGTGCACGGCCTGGTTAAAGTTCACCCCGATGGCATTCAATTCCCGACGCAGCAAGGCCATTTCTTCCAGTAGATCATCCATGGATTTGTTACGCGTATAGACCGTAAACTTGCGCCCAAAGATCAGCCGGCGCACCAGATCCGACAGCTTGCGCAGCGTCGAATTCTTCCATTGGTTCTCTAATTCCAAAAACTCCTCATTCGTCAAACGCAGCGTTATTCGCCGCTTACGCCCTGAATTTTCCTCTCCCATCATATCATCTCCCACACAGAAAAGCTTCAACAAAACAATTAAAAACACCTTTAAATCAAGCGCCCCGACTTCGGAGAAGGGCGCTCCTCTCCCATTGTTGTCAGACAATGGTACACCTTGCCGATCGCAAAACGGGCGATCTAAAGCATTCTCCCGGTGAGGGAAAAAACGAAAAATGGCAAGATCATTTAACAGGCAGCCGCCTACCCATCGCTAACTGCCGCACTTGCTTCGGCACTTCACCCTTGTGCATCAGCCACTCATTCAAATCCTTAAATTTCTCATAGTAACCGCTCCTGTCCACGAAATTACTGCCCAGCGATAAGGCATACTTCGTATAAGCCTGTCCCGTCACATCCCGGTCCAACCAAAGGCCGACCTCCTCATGCCGCCGCAAAAACGGCAACGCCCGGTCGAACATTCCCGCGCCATTCAGCACCACAAAATCCGTCTTGCCCGGCTCCTCATAGGGATGCAAAGTCTGATAAGAAAGGAAGTCCATAAAGCCCTCAAATACCTGCACCCTGTCCGATCCAAAACGAATCGTCGTAATGTCTTTGGGCGAGGCACTTTGCTTGTAGTTTTTGTTGCGGATTTCCCAGCCGCCCATATCATTGGCAAAGCCCAGCCCGTAGTACCTGCCACCACCTATTTCATACACCACTTCCTTGCAGTAATTATCTGCGACAGCAACCGGAATAGATCGCTCATGCAAATAATTTTTGAGGGGGTAGGCATATAAAGATTTCACAAACCGGATCACCAAATGATCGTGGTCCCTTGGCCGTTCAGACTGCAGTCCCGGCTCAAAAGCCTGCACTCGCTGCCTGCCAAAATTTTCGTTCATGCGAACAAGCATTTCGGCCACCGAGCAATCGTAATACCGCAATAGAAAATCCACCGGGTTACCTCCCGCCATCAGCCCGAAATCATACCATTCGTTGTCTACCCGGTTCACGTGAAAACTTGCCGTCCGTTCATTTCGCAAGGGTGACAGGTACCACCAATCGGTATCATTCTTTTTACGCGCAGTTGGCTCATGGCCCAGCTTCTCCAGCAAGGACACCAAATCCATTTGCCTTACCTGCGTTAACGTCAATCGTCCATTTCTCTCATCCATCTTGCGATCCTTTCTATTGACGAGACCAAAAGTAAAGCGACCAAACCGCATTCACCCAACCACCCCAAATATTGGGTAGGATCGTTTCAAAACAACCACCGACCTTTGAGCCATTGTTTAATCAAAAAATTAAATGCGTATGGCAACGAAAAGTATGTTAGGAACAGTTTATGAAACCCTGTTATGCAGTCCGGGCATGAACGAAGCGGTAAAATTGGACTTTAAGCTGAACCGTAAAACGGTATTGTTATTGAACAGCGTGGTGGAGGCGGGGCTTGGCAATGGCTCCGATAGCCAGGAACTGCTGAATTTTATACCGACTGAAGATGCCGACGAATTGAAGAACTTCGTTGATGAGTGTTTGAAAAAGGCGGGGTTGAAGGATCTTAATGAAAAGATGAAAGGCCTCATCAGTCAATGAAGGATACCAGAAAAGAGCGGCCCGATTCCGGGCCGCTTAGCTGAACATTCCTAACGGATTTTTATATTTTTGTTAAGATCACAATTAACTTGAATGTTCGACCGCTCCAGATATTATCCACCAACAAAGTCTATACCTCCCGCATTGTATTCGGGGAGGGACGCTGAAGTTGAGTTTCTAAAAAACCGGATCGTAAGCGAGGGAAAAAAAGTTGGTTTAATTACCGGGGGAAACCGGGTTGGAAAAACATCGTTGGCCATGTTTATAGGAGACCGTCTGCGCAAAGAGTTGGGAGCTATTACCGAATACATCAGCCTGGAATTAACAGGGAGAAGCTTTCCAAAACTTAAGGAAAACTGCCGGTTCGTGATCTTCGATGATTTGGAAACCGGATATTACCCCGACGCCAGCTCAAAAATTTTTGCCTTCATTAAGGAGAATCCAGGCCCTCAATATTTGCTTATCGATCAAACCGGAGACGCCTTTCTGAAGCAAAACATCGAATATGAGCTAAAGCTGGAGCCAATCAAAACTGTTGACAACCTGCAAATATTAATTCATGAATTACAGAATCGAATACCTTTTATCGATACCCTTCACCTGGTTGAGTTGACGAGAGGGAAGCCCGATATCATTAAAATTATTTTGCGTTATGTGGAGAATCTTCGCGAGCCTTATACGCTTGCAGAAGTGGAAAAATTCATTTTTGAGAAGATTGCTTTTGCCGGCATTCGGGATACCGCCGGACAAATCATTTTGCCTGAAAACCCAATTTTCCAGGAAATCAAGAATGATATCATCATCGTCAATGGGAACACATTAGAAAAATTAAAAAAGAACCCTGAATTGATGCACAAACTCACGCCCAGGGAGTTCGAGGAAATGACCGCTGAATTATTCGAAAAACAAGGCTACAAAGTTGATCTGACGCAAGCGACAAGGGATGGCGGAAAAGACCTGATCGTAGCCCGGCGAGATGATATTGGCGATTTCATTTATTACGTGGAATGTAAAAAATACGGCCCTAAAAATCCGATTGGTGTTAATCTTGTGCGGGAGTTATTGGGAACTGTTCATGCTGATAAGGTTACGGCGGGGGTAATGATCACCTCATCTTACTTTTCCCCTGATGCGATCGAGTTTTCAAAAAAGGAGAAACATCGACTAAGCCTTGTCGACTACGTTCAGCTGAAAGAATGGCTCAGTAAAATTTAAAGCCGCTAAAACAGCGCCAACTGAACACGGCTTACTTCTAAAGCCGCTATCGATTTCAAAGTTTTCAGAATCACATCCTGTTTATGATTTGTTGTGTCAGTCGATCCTATCTTAGCCGTAAACATTGATTTCAATTTAGCCAATGCAGCATCCCGGCTGGCAAATTGCGGATCATAAACCGACAAGGCAGAACCACCGCCTTCGCACCCGAAGGTATAGCTCAAGGCATACGACCAGATGCCGTTAGGACCGCGACCCATAAGGATCTCGCTGTACTCACCGTAGCGCTCCGAATTACCCAGCTGAATCACTTCATAATCCAGGAAAATTGGACGCGCAAACCAGCCATATTTATCAAAAGCAATTTCTGTGAAGCCAAATTCCAGACCCTTGCGGTAGGCATGAACATTCATCACAATTTTGCGGATACTATCGCCAAATTCATTGAACCAGGCCAGTTTGTCAGCGTCCTTATTTTCGATAGCAACGAAAATTTCTTCCAGTAAACTTTTTTCGTAACGGACATGAAAGCCGCTTGCGGCGTATTCCTTAACGGCGGCTTTAGAACGAAGGGTTAATGCAAATTTTTCCATAACAAGGCAATTAAGTTTTTATGCCCCAAAAGCGCGGCACGGCTTGCCTGCCAAGGGCCGCGGCATCGCCGCGGTTCATATACCCTTGACGGGCGGGCCGGGATCGCGCTAACTTTGTATAAACACTTAATTGCCGGGAAAAATTACCCGCCCGCTAAACCGGCTGGCAGGCACGGCGGCCCAGTTCCAGCGCGGCCAACAGGATTCCCGCTTTAGCCGCGCCGATGCCACGAAATTTGCAAAAGTCTTTTGCCGTCCGCGTCAGCAAACGTGAAGGTTCATCCTTCACCGACTTCATCACCTTTTCGCAGAGGTCAAGCACTGAAAGATCATGCGAACCAGTGCAAAGCAATACCGCCAGCAGCTCCGCATTGCTCAAATTATCCGCACCCAAAGCCAGCAATTTTTCCCTTGGCCTGTCCTTCTCCGGCAAGGCCAGCACCCCTACCGGGTCCAGAACCACCTTCATCTCCGGCCGGTCAAAAAAACGCGCGCCCTCATCACTTGTCATCCGCGATAACACCATGGATAGCGCCTCGACAAAAAAGGCCAGGTCCTCTTCCCAAAGCTGCACCGTTTGCCGGTAATATTTGTCGCTGTCATACTTTTCGCTCGATGTGATCAGTACGAAATGACTGTCGTTAACCGCTTTTTTTACATCAATAAAATAATGCATTCGCCCGTGGCCGAAGCTTTCACTATCCACATTCGGATAGCGTGTTTTATGCGCTGTTTCCATACCCATTGAATTTGATTCCGTACAAAACTCCAACATCATGCAATCAAAACCGACAAACAACTGTTATTTAAACGTTTATAAACGTTTCAGCCCATCCGCCAAATGAACGAGGACACTCCATCAGAACCAGTCAAAACATGCCTCGAATGCGGGCAGCCTTTAGGACCCGGTCGCAGGGACAGGCGATACTGCAACGATATTTGCCGGACCGCTTACAATAACCGCAAGCGCTTCGATTCAACTGTGACGATCATGCCATTGGAAGAACCCAGTGCCGAGCAAAAAGCGATAGACAGGGATATGTTGGCCATACAAAGAGTTTACAATATTTTGCTTCAAAACCGAATCAAACTGTACAATCTTTTTAACCTGTTTGAGCGCGCCGTACCAATTGAAGATTTCAACCGCTGCGGAATCAACCTAAACTATTTCACCAGCGTGCATACCGACGACTATTATGAAAAGCCGTTTAAGATGTGCTTCGACTATGGCTACCATATTGATGGCAATACCGTCTACCTCACTTACCACGGCAACGAGATTTTCATAAATTAACAAAACGCTTATCGTTTCCAGGATAGCATCGCTGCTAGTGCTAAAGAAAGCCCTATGGCCAAAGAAGCTACACCAAAGGCAAACTGGATTCCTTCAGCCCTCGCGCCGTCCGGCGCAAGCGTAAAGAAAAGCCCACCGATCAAGGCAACAAAGACCGCTGCGCTTACTTGAAAAGTAGCAGTAACCAGACCCGCCGCCAGCCCAGAAAACCGCGGATCAACTTCATCAACGTTTAAACGCACCACTGCCGGGACGGCAATGCCTTGACCCAATCCTATCATAAAAAGTGGAAGGAACAAATAGAAAGTAATCCCGTTCAGGGCAAGTACACCCGCAACGATCAATCCGGTAACTTCCAGCAACATGCCAAAGGCTGCCGTACGAGAACCCAGTCGACTGACAATTGCCGGGCTGCACCAGGGCCCCAGAAAAAAGCCAATTCCCAGCGGCAAAATGGCCAAACCTGTTGCCAGCGTATCATGTCCCAGGGCACCCTGCTCATAGACAGCAAAGATCAGGAAGAATGAAGCAAGGGCGTAAAAGAAAAACGCCGCGCTCAGGTTTCTTCGTAATCCGCCTTTCTTGAATAAGGATGGATAGACCAACGGCGAGCCCCCGCTCGATTCTTTCGCCCTTTCTAAACGCCAGAACAGGATGAGCAAAGGCACGCTTACGATCAACAAGCTGATGCACCACCATGGCCAGTTATTTTCGCGGCCCTCGATCAGCGGAAGTACCAACGCCAATAATCCCGCGGCCAGCAATAACGCACCCGGAATATCCAGCACTTCCGACGTTTCAGCGCGGTTCTCCCTCAATAAGCGTGATGCCGCCGGCATTGCAAGCAGTATCACCGGCAGATTAATCAGAAACACGCTACGCCAGCCAAGACCAAACAGGTCAGCCGATACCAGTACACCGCCCAGCAACTGTCCCGCCACAGATGCCAGTCCGAAAGTGGCCCCGTAAAAGCTCAGTGCCCGGTTCTTTTCCTCTGTGGGAAAAATGGCATGTATAGAAGCCAGCGATTGGGGACCCATTACAGCGGCCGACACGCCTTGCAACAACCTGCCTGCAACCAACACAGCCGGCGAAGGAGCAAAACCGCATAAAGCCGACGCGATGCCAAAACCAAGCATTCCGAAAATGAACACCCGCTTCCTGCCATAAATATCCCCTAACCGGCCACCCAGTATCAGGGTGACCGCATAGGCAGCCGCATAAACCGATACCACCAATTGGGTATCGGCGGGAGAAGCGTGCAGGTCGGTTCGTATAGCAGGTAGCGCCACATTAACGATAAAGAAATCCAGTGGCGGCAACAATGTACCAGTCAGCAAGACAGCCAGCGCCATCCAACGGCGAGGGTCAATTGTATGTGGTTCCATCTAAATCACGTAAAAGGTTCAAAACAGTCGTAATTGCGTTGACGGATGATCCTCTCTCCATCAAATTCAAAGAATTGGGCGAAGTAAGCCTTCATCTCGCCGCCTGCCGAAATAGTACCCAGCGGTATGTTCAGCGTCGCTCGCCAGATCACTTCAACAATAACCGTATTTCCGTAGCAATAGGCGTTCATGATTTCATAACTTTCCTTTTGTAAGACCTGCAAACCCCGGTCAGATGCCGCCTTTAATTCCGCTAAGCCGCGTTTGGTCAGGTTCCTGGTCAGGGTGTTAGGATATTCGATCTGTAGCACATCGGGATGGTAGAAACGCAGCAATTCTTCAGATGAAATTCTGCAGGCTAAGACCAAAAGGAAATCCTTAACGATATCAACTAAATTCGATTCCATCGTATCAGATCAGTGAAATCAACTCCGCGATCCGGTTAGAAATGCCAACCTCGTTATCATACCAGGCCACAACTTTTACCAGTTTGCCCATGGCCTTCGTCATTCCGCCGTCTACAATTGACGAATGCGTATTACCTAAAATGTCCGACGACACGAATTGCTCTTCGGTGTATTCCATAATACCTTTCAGACTGTTTTCCGCGTAGTGCTTCAGCACTTCGTTGATTTCAGCCGCCGTAACTTCCCGGTTCAGGTTGATCGAAAGGTCGACAATGGATCCATCGATCACCGGAACCCGGTAAGAGTAGCCATCCATTTTGCCCTGCAGATTGGGCAGCACATTTCCGATCGCTTTCGCTGCACCTGTTGTGGTCGGGATGATGGAATAAGCTGCGGCACGGGCCCGGCGCAAATCTTTATGCGGCGCATCCTGCAAATTCTGATCCGCCGTAAAAGCGTGAACGGTGACCATGTAGCCTGACTCTATTCCAAACTCTTTATCCAGTGCAAAAAGAACCGGCGCGATACTTCCCGTTGTACAAGATGCTGTTGAATAGATCTGGTCGCCACCGATCAGCTCATTATTCACGCCATGCACGATCGTTTTTACACCGCCTGTAGCCGGCGCAGTGATCAATACCTTTTTCGCACCTGCGATAATATGCGCCTCAGCGCTCTCCTTATCGGTAAAACGGCCGGTCGATTCGATTACGGCATCAACACCCAGTTCATCCCAGGATAATTTCGCCGGATCTTTTTCCCGGTACATGGCGATGGTTTTACCATTGACTACGAGACTTTCGCCTTCGGTAGATACCTCCCCCGGAAAACGGCTGTGTGCCGTATCATATTTTAATAAATGGGCGAGTGTAGTTACATCGGTCAGGTCATTGATGGCGACCACTTCAACCTCATGATGGGACTGAAGCGTGCGTAAAGTCATCCGGCCAATGCGGCCGAATCCATTGATAGCTATTTTCATAAGTTATTAAATTAGTTGACTAATAGTTCAGAGATGCCTGCATCCTGCAGCGCCGTTCGGAAAGTCCGCCTGTAATCAGAAGGTGTAACGTTAAGATGCCGTAAGAACGTTCGCCGCATACCAACCAGGTTGACGAGTCCGCATTTTTCGGCAATCCTTTCCAGCGGCCGGTCCGTGTCCTCCAGTAGTTTACGCGCAGCTTCCACCCTCATCTTTTCTATGAATTTGGCTGGAGGCATACCCGTTTGTTTATGAAATACCCTTGTAAAGTTGCGGCTGCTCATGTTCAAATGTCCGGCAATGGTGGCTACGTCCAGCGATTCATGCAAGTTGGCATTTAAAAAAGGCAGCAGTTTTTGTGCGATATGCTCCGTTTCAAACACCGGCAACAGGTTGCCGAATTGTGACTGAAAGCCCGGCCTGCTTAAATAAAAGACGAGCTTTCGGGCCACACGAATAGCCACGTCTCTCCCGTGATCTTCTTCCACCATGGCAAGCGACAAGTCGATGCCCGAGGAGACACCTGCTGAGGTATATATATTTCCGTCTTTGGTAAAAAACTGATTGGATTCGACGCGAATAGTCGGGTACTCCTTTTGCAGATTTTCACTACGCTCCCAATGTGTCGTCGCCCGTTTACCATCCAGCAATCCGGCTTTCGCCAGGGCGAATGCACCACCGCAAACAGAGGCGATACGTCTTGTCTCAGCTCTTTCAGGCTTAGCCAGCCACTCATGAAAATCGCCCAGGCGCTTAATACCCGCGGGACTGCGGTCATTACCGGCAATGATCAGCGTATCGATCGGCGCTGTAATGTCACCAACATAATGAGGACACTGTATCTCGACGCCGGTGTGCCCGGTCAACTTACGATCAACCGTCGGTGAAGCGATCAAAACCTCATAACCTTCCGGTAATCCGAAACTCCTGAGGCATTCGTTAGCATTGGTAAAAACATCGGAAGGCCCGGCAAAATTCAGGAGCATATTACCGGACATGACCACGATCACCACCTTCTTTTTCTGAGCATCGCTATTCATAACCCAAAGTTAAAAATCGAACGCCTTGTCTCAAAGGACATAAATTAGTCAATTTAGGCCAATCACAAACTAAAGTCGACAAAAATAAACAAGGCCTTAAATGAAACAGCAACTGCAGGTGTTTTGGTCAGCGCAGGAGGCTTCAGCCGCCTGCGCTGGCGAAGCGAAACCAAAAGATCAGCTGTTGCAGCGGCGCGTTTAGCTGGTGAACCGGAGCGACGTGCGCGTAGCGCGCATAGCGCAGGCGAACCGGCTAAACCGCCCGACAACCGAATCGAGCCCAATAAATGAGGCTTCAGGCTTAATTCGGTTACAAACCTCCTTGATTCGGTTAAGTCAGTAAATCGCTTTCTGATGATCTTTGTATCAACAAAAAATCACTAATAACATGGACAATAAAAATTTAGGTCATAATCAACCTATTGCGCTGGTGACCGGCGCCAATCAGGGTGTAGGTAATGAGATCGCCAAAGCACTGGCAGCCGAGGGCTATGTCGTATACGTGGGTTCACGTAATTTAGAGAATGGGAAAAAAGCCGCCGCAGCAATCGGCGCAAAGGCCAAAGCGTTACAACTGGACGTTACAAAACAGGGAAGTATAGATGCTGCCATAGCAAAAATCAGTGCTGAATACGGCCAGCTTGATTTATTGGTCAACAACGCGGGTATCTCCCATGCCGGGAACGCACCCAAAAATCCAGAAGAACTTATGGCTACCGGCCGTGCTGTAAACGTTTCGCTGGACGAAGTCCGTACCGTATGGGAGACTAATGTTTTCGGCGTAATCACGATGACGCAGGCAGCGCTTCCATTACTGCGCAAGTCTAAAGGAGCGCGAATTGTCAATGTATCCAGCGGTCTGGGTTCATTGACCTGGATCGCCGACCCGGCGTGCTGGGCACGAGAACATTTCGGCATTGTGTATGGAGCATCCAAAACCGCGCTGAACGCAGTAACCCTGGCCTTTGCCATTGAACTGGAAAAAGAGGGTATCAAAGTGAATGCTACCAGCCCAGGATATACTGCTACCGCCCTCAACAACTTTCAGGGAACAGACAGCCTGGAAGTGGGGTCGCGTGAACCGATACGGGTTGCACTGGAAACAGATGGCCCGACGGCCGGCTTTACAGGCCCGGAAGGCAAACTCCCCTGGTAAATTTCAATCACTCATCATGCTGAATATGACCGGCGGCTGAAACAGGAACCGGTCATATTCCTTACTTTTAATTATGAATCCGCAAAAGCCTAAAATCCCCGTAATCCAATCCATAAACGAGGTCCATCGGACGCTGGGTCTGCCCGGCCCGGTGCATCCATTGATCACGTTATTCGACACACGTGATGACCGGATCAACTTGAGCCGTTTGCCGGTCAGCTATGTGACCACGTTGTACAAGATATCTTATATCGAAAAACTGGGCGGCAAATTCAGGTATGGTCAGGGCTATTACGACTTTGATGAAGGCAGTATGGTATTTACAGCACCGAATCAGATTGCTGGGAGTACATCGATATACAAAGGTAATGAAGGTTATTCACTGATCTTCCATCAGGATTTTTTAAACGGTTATCCGCTTGCTGCTAAGATCAAACAATACGGCTTCTTTTCTTACTCGTCAAACGAGGCACTGCACCTCTCTGAACAGGAAAGAGCCACGGTGGCTTCCATTTTCAGGATCATTGGCGAAGAGCTGAATAGCCGCATAGATGATTTCAGTCAGGAAGTGGTGATCGCACAGATTGAATTATTGCTCAGCTATGCCAAACGTTTCTATAAACGCCAGTTCCTCACCCGCCAGGCAGCGACCAGTGATCTGTTGCAACAGTTCGAAGCTGCGATCAGCAGCTATTTCGAAACCAACGGGCCGGTCAATAACGGACTCCTTACCGTCCAGTATCTGGCAGGTCGGCTGAACTACACCCCGAACTATCTGAGTGATATGCTACGCTCACTTACCGGGCTCAATGCCCAGCAACATATTCATGAACAGCTAATCGAAAGGTCCAAACAATTACTCTCGACCACCACCTTCAATGTAAGTGAGATAGCCTATCAACTTGGTTTTGAACATCCGCAATCCTTCAGCCGGCTTTTCAAGAGCAAAACGGACTTGTCGCCTGCACAGTTCCGCCTATCCATCAATTGATTCTTCCGATTAACCGCGCTCATAAGCTTCAAAGGCCAGCTTGAAGTCGCCATCACACAGTAGCAAAGCATCTGCAAGGGTCGCAGCACCCTGCATGGCTAAAGAGCCGCCCTGTCCGGATGCAGGCGAGGGGCAATAAGCCGCATCGCCGATCAGCGCTACGCGTCCTTTTGACCAGGCCGGCATCTTGATCTGGCTGAATTTGTCAAAATAAAAGCTATCTGACTTTGCCACCTTTTCCAGCAATTCCGTGCTGCGCCAACCTGTATCCTTGAACTGATCCTGAATAATCTGTCGCTGGGCCCTAATATCCTTGTAATCGTAGACGATCTCCTGATCGGACAGGAAAATAAAGATGATATCCGTTTTACTATTGTAGGCATTGAGCATGACCGACTTTTAAGGAACGCTAAATGAACCGGGCACTTTTCATATTTGATAATATTTAAGGCAATTTGATCTTAAAGACTTTGTAAGGTTGAGTCCGCTTATTAACGCCCTCATTATAAGCCGGTTGCTTGTTGATCTGTGAAGTGGTCACATAGATATAGCCGTCTTTAGATACCGCATAGGTATCCGGCCAGATCAGATCGGCGCTTTTGATCCATGAACGGCGTTGGTGATTTGGACCTACCTGCACCAACTCATAGGTGGTCGGGTCGCCTAAATACAAATTGCCTTTCCAGTCGAACTCCATACCATCTGTATACGCGACATTGCCCAGATCCTCCACCGCACCTGCGAGTTGCTGACCAGTCAGCGTAGTATCCAGTAAGGCACTTGTTTTGATCCGGTTGAGCTTCTTGTCCGAGATCGTTTTGTAATACAGGTAGCTGGCGTCACGCGTCAGCGCGATACCGTCTGATTGAAATTTCACAGGATGACCCTGTTTCTTTAATTCATGTCCATCAATGATGAATTTGACATAAGGATCGGGGTGCACGGATCGGTGATTCTGCAGCACCTGCCTTGACTTGCCGGTAGTAAGATCTAAAATTACAATGCCGCCTGTTCCGGAATTAGTCAGATAAGCAACCTGCTTTTTCGTATCCACACGTATATCATTCAAATAGCTGTGGTTATCGATCGTTTGCGGAAAGTTATAGACGCGTTCAACCTTATTCGTCTGCAGGTTGAACTTGACCACTTTTGCAGCCTGGTTAACATCAACTACTTTCTCCAGCTTTGGTGCTGCCGGGTCAACAATGTACAGAAAGTCGTTGTCATCGATGTAAGCGGTCTGCACGCAAACCCATTTGTTGCGCCCGTCCTGACCTGGCATCCATTCGTTCATCGCTGCATCGGGGAAAGGCTTTGCCGAGCCGTCCTTCATGACCTCGACAACCGCATATTTATAGGGTCCCTCCCATCGCGGGTAGGTAACAAACAGCCTGCCTTTGGCGGATATGGCCACACCGGTAAACTGGTAGGTATTGTCGCTGTATACCTGTTCTAATTTGGGCTGGGCAAGGGCGGCAACCGCTGTTACCGACAGGGCGAAACTTAAAAATGCTTTTTTCATAACCGCTTGATTTAAGAGATGGAAGCCGTCATACTTACAAACGGCCTTATAAAGCTAACACCATTAATCTACAATAGTTGCATAATAGTTTAAAAAATTAATTTTATAGTTAATCCACCATTTCCTGATCGCTATCAATTCATTTTTTAGCTACCTGCCTTAACACCATAGCATGCCAGCAGAAACCACTCAGGCGTTTTGTCCGCCGTCAACATTTAAGGTAGTTCCTGTAATATACTGTGTTTCATCGCTGGCCAAAAAGGCTACGCATTGCCGATATCTTTCGGCTCGCCATAGCGGCCTAAGGCAACCGCCTGCAGCATATGGCTGCTGATGGGTCCGTCTGAAGGGTTCATGTCCGTATTGATAAGGCCCGGCTGGATGATGTTCACGGTGATATTTCTGGGGCCTAAATCACGCGCCCAGCTTCTCGTATAAGCCGCGAGCGCGGCCTCGGTGGCGGCATACTCGCCGATCCCCGGGTAAGGTGAGCGATTGGCACCGGTCGAACCTATGGTAATGATCCTGCCGCCATTTTCCATGTGAGGTAACACTGTTCTTACCGTGTGGGCTACACCTAAAACATTGACCTTCCATTTCCGGCGGACGACAAGGATCCTAGCGCTAAAACACTCCATTTGTCCATGCTCAACGCTCACCGAAAATCCGCTTTCACGGTTTTCATCAATTGGCGAGGATCAAATGGCTCCGGTTTTTCCTTTTGTTACCAAGGAAACATGTAAGTCGTAACCGCTAACACGTGTTATTCCGTGAAGGTGACGGTAAAAATAAGCTGTATGATTCTGCGGCAATGATCAAGGCGCCCGACGTTATGGGTGGGGACGCTCAGCCGGCAATTTTTGAGACTGCACTGATAACACCAATTGCTACTATCACCCGCGCTATGATGTTGCCCTGATCCATCTAGGCACTTATTATTAAACCAATAATAACCAGTCGCTGCATCCCAGCTATCGTGAAGAAACCATTCAAACGCAGTTGTCAACTAATGCTGCGCAATTCTGCGTGCAACCCGGTGCCATTCCCTTAAATGAAGTGAAGGTCAGTGCTGATATCTTTATTGCCGGTTACCCAACATCGCTCGGCGTGGAGGGCTATCTCGATTTCTTTGACATTGACCGCCCAGTGCTAAGAAAGGGAATCGCCTCTCACGTCAATTACAAAAGTCAGCGCATCATCCCGGATCGCAGCAACCAATACAAACGTTGTCCAGGGCCGGTGAAAAGGCTGCGCCGATCGTTCGATAGAGAAGCCCTGAAGTTATAGCAGGCGGAGGACAGCTTTTATAAGCGGAGGAATTTTAGGTGAAACAACCTTAACTTAGCGCGTCGAAATAAAAGATGCACCCCGATCAAAAATCCTTTATACGTCCGGCAAGTTCTTCCAGCACGCGCAGGACGACCTCCTTGTCATTTTGTTCCATTTTATACGTACTGCTCCGGGCGCTTTTCCAGGATATCTCTTTGAAACGTTCAGTAGACAGATAAGGAACAATACTGCGCAGCAACTCGCTGAACGACCGTGCGATAATCAGATGCATACTGTCGGCCGCCTTTAATAAGATGCCGATCTGGTCAACACTTAATCCGCACCTGACTTTACTGTTTTGAACGGTTTCAGTCGAAGATGACGCTGCCAGGTAACTCGTATACCTTTGCCGGATACTTTCGTATAACTCATTCAAATGCGCGATGACGAGTTCGCCCGTTTCATACAGGTGTCCATCCCGCGGATACTGACTGATGTTGATCCTCATCTGTTGGTTCAACAACCGGATTGACGTGTCATAATGCCCGGCAACAGCTTTGACGTATCGGTTACGGTACAGGCTGAAAGATTGCAGCTTAAGCTGCCTCCCGATGGCAGCCATTTCGGCCGGTAAGCGCTCCCGGATGGTCCTCGTTTCCGATACCGTTATTTGATTCACATCGTTCTTTTCAGGATTTAACCGGATCTCAACCAGTTCATCCAGCCAACTGAAAGGGTAACCATTCCCACTCTGATCCACCTTGCTCATAAGTTAAATATTAATGACATTCTATAAACTTTGATACCACACTTATTAGCTAACTTTTCATTTAAAACTTTCCGGAGACAATAAACAAGCTAAAATATGGTTAATTAATAAGCACATGTTATTAACCGCAAGGTAAATAGACGCTTACTCATTCACTGTTGACAATTATCAAAATCGCAAACGGTAACTGTTATGAACGCGGAATTGCTGATACAGACATTAAATTTTATCTCCCCACTGTCCGGCGCTCTGGACAAAAGGTTTCGCGAGAACCTCATAGAAGAAAAGTTGCCCCGGCGCCATTTGCTACTGGAAGAAGGGCGGGTCAACAATAAGATCTACTTTATCAATAAAGGGTTTGCCCGCGCCTTTTATTATACCCGGGAAGGCAAAGAATGCACTTCCTGGTTCATGGGTAAAGGCGAGCTGATGATATCCGTATACAGCTTTTACACCCAGACACCTGCAGCCGAAAACATCGAACTGCTGGAGGACAGCGAACTCCTGTCCATGACCTGGAGCCAGTTGCAATCCATTTATGCCGACTTTCCCGAATACAATTTCACCGGTCGTATCGTGACCGAAAAATATTACCAGCTTTCCGAGGAAAGGGCCGTACTGTTACGCACGCTCACGGCGCGGGAACGCTACGAAAAACTCTTGTCTACCCACCCGGATATCCTCCGGCAAGCCAGTCAGGGCCAGATCGCTTCCTATCTTGGAATAAGTCCTGAAACGCTCAGCAGGGTCAGGTCCGGCAAAAGCAATTTGACAATTGTCAAAAAAACAGGCACATGAACTAATGAGTTAAACCCTTGATTTTCCCATATGAAGAACTTCCTGCTCATCATGATCATTTCCGCAGCCTGTCTCACCGGCTGTAAAAAAGAGGAAAACTTTCCGAATGAAACCGTTAACAGTGATACCTCAGCGAACACCAGCGCATTTTCTGTTGAAGAGCTAAAAAATTGGTATAGCACAAATCGTGTCCATGCCAAAACAGCAACTACATCTGACCAAGGATCCCAAGCTCAGGAACAGGCCGGGATCGCCTGGAGTAACGTCAAAAGCGGGAAAATGAACAATAAGCCAGACCAGCCATCCGGAAACTACCTGTATGTCAGTATAGCCGGTACCCCGACCTTCCAAAATATCCATGCAGGCAGCAGGCGGTTGCTGTTCACCAAAACGTCCGGACAGATCAGGTCATTTGCAGTCGATGTTGTTCCCGACCCGCTCGCCCAGCAACAAAACGGGACCATGAAAGCAGCCAATTTCACAGGCCGGACGTTCATTTATGACAGCACCCGGCACAACCTCATCGGCGGCTATATTTATATTAACGGCAAACGGGCAGGTACCATCAAACCAGCTGAAAAGAGCGGCAGCAAATTGCAGGTCAGCGAACTCCCTGCCGGCTCAACGACCTGCGAATGGGTGCAAAGCAACTACGTCAACGCAGACGGTGAACTCGTCATTTACGCCGAAAAGGTTTGCACCGTCGACCTCAGCGATCTCAGTCAGCATGGCCCTCCTGACCTGCCACCCATAGACCAGAACCCGCCTGAATATGCAGGAGGAGGCGGAGGCAGTGGTTCCGGTGGTGGTTCCGTATCCAATCTCCCCGGCGAAACCAACCCTAAGATCAACCCAAAAGCTTACATGCAGTGCTTCTCCAACCTGCCGGACATTGGGTCTAAAATGACCATCACGGTCTACGTCCAGGAACCGGCTCCCGGCTTACCTTTTAATATTGGCCCCAACTCTGTCGGCCATACCGCCATTGGCCTGACCAAAACCTATAACGGACAAACCATCACACAGGTCGTCGGCTTCTATCCAGACGCAACAGGCAAAGATAAAATGCACGCGCCGTCGAAAGTATTAGATAATGCTGGTCTGAAATACAATGTTAGTATCAGCTATTCAATCATAGCTTCAGAGTTCAACAAAATTGTAAATTATATCGCTAATCCTCCAAATACATACGACCTATTCACTAATAACTGTACAAGTTTTACGTATAATGCATGTCTTGCAGGCGGAATAAAGTTACCTGATCCAAACGGCAATATGGGTTTAGGGCAATCTGGTATGACCCCTGCTGCTCTTGGTAATTCTATAAGAAACACTGGTAATGTTTCAAATGCAAATACCAAGGGCGGAGATGTTGGAAGAACACATGGACCATGTAATATTTAAGATATGAAAAGAAGCATTCTTATCATCATAATCATTATAGTAGCTATACTTAATTTTACACCCCTATCTTTCCTTCTGAAAAAGAACTATTCGTATAGTAATTTTGATCGGAGTTTTAGATTTCAAGAAGAAGGTAGCGGTATCGATTTTAACATGGCAAAGACTAGATATAAGTGGTTTTTGCAGGATAATCAATCTACCAAAAACGGTGATACAACTCTATACCGAACTTTTACAATCAAGCCCTGGCAGGTTTGGTCATGGCGAGATTATGTCCTTCAGCACGAACGTTTTACCCTTCCTTATCTTGATACAAATCGTGTCAAATAATTATCCATTATAAATGATTATGACACCACTCATTGCGTAAATTTAAATATGACGCCGTTGCCAAGGCAACTAATTTGGGTTTCCATCGACCTTGTATTTGCCAGCATTTTCGAATCGATTTGGTAATTGAAAGACAACAAACTTTAATTGCCAAAAATAAATCCAGCGATTAGAGGCTTGCTATTCCAAAGATTCAAATGTCAGACCTCCTCTTTTTCTAAGCGTTGGCTTCATAAAAAAGGCCCTTCCTGAATATAGAAATTCAGATAAGGTCACTAAGGGTTTTGCCAGATTATTTTTTTTAGAATCCTTTGAAGTGAATTCGCTATTAACTAACGAGTCAGTTAACAAATGTTAAAGCCTCTCATTTGTCAAGCTTAGAAGAGCCGTCAGTCAATTAAGGAAACCGAACGAAACGCTCTTTAAATTATTGATCAAATGTCTTATAAGATGAAGCTTACTTCATAAAAAAGGCTGGATGATATCCAGCCTTAACTTACAAATCCTTGATTTCACAATCCGAATTACTTTTTGCTTTTGGTTGACATTGATGTTTTTATATACGCTTTTTTGCTCGCCTTCAATAATTCACCAACTTGATTCTTTAGAAAATCCATCTCAGCTTGCTGCCTGTTTAATTGCTCATCTTTAGCGATCATATATAAAGTAAGCTCCTCCACTTTTTGAAGTAAAATTTTGTTCATCTGCCCCAGGTTTACGCCGCTTTCGATCACCTCCTTTTCAGATGGCACTTCAGGTAGGTGGTGGTTCAGCACAATAAATTTTTTGAGGCCTTTAAGAGATGGAAGCGTGTAATTACTGCCAAAAACAAAATCAGGCCATCCGGTTAGATCAACTTTAACTTCCTTCGCGTGTATGGTACCGTTCACGGCGAGCTTATCGGTCGAATTGGTTATCGTCGCACCAATACCGACACTTCCTCCAAAGTAATTGTTACCTGAAGGAGAATATAGCGCGTAATTATTTGTCCCTGCGGAAGAAGCACCGTCGATATATAAGCTGGCTGTATTGGTGACGGCTGCCCCGCCTGATGTAACCGTGCCAACTGGTTTTACTAAAACATTGCTTAGCCAAGCATTGGTTCCGCTAGCGGGTGTGTTGACCGTAGTCGATGCGAAAATAGTTCCCGAATAGTTGGCGTTTGTGGTAAGTGGTGCCGCACCGTTACCATAGAAGGCAGTTCGTAAAAAATTTGTAGCCGATGAGGCATACTGATATATTGAGTAACCGGTAGACACGGCAGTGTAGGTAGAAGGGATATATAATGTGGAGTTTATACCGTAGGTGATCAATCCCCCTGATACAGCGAAAACACCGCCTGAAGGGGTGACGGTAATATTCCCGCCGCCAGTCGACGACACTGTTAACCCACCGTTTGAAGAAGCGAGAAAAGAAGCATAATTTGATGAATTATAAGAAAGGCGGAGTTGTTCTGTTGGAGCAAAGAGGTCAACTCTCGCGTTTGGCGATGAAGTACCAATACCAACATTCCCGTTGCCCAAAACTCTCAAATACTCAGCAGCTGTATTCCGAATAACAAATCCCGGATTACCACTTGACCCGGTAACTGCCAGACCGGTAAGACTGTTAATATTGTCGGCGAACATGTTAATGCGGTAATTGTTTGTCCCGTCCCCTACTGCTGTACCAATCATAGCAGCGCCATTTGTCTGGAAGTTTGTAAGTTGTGCGGTTCCGGCTGTACCACCTCCATTGTAAAATGTTATTCCTACGGAAGGAGTTCCGATTTGCAGCATATTACCCGGAGCGGTAGTACCAATACCAACATTACCTGTGTTAGAGTTGTAAATATTAGAACCTGCCGTTGTCCATTGCGCAGAAGCCCCAAAAGGAACAAAAAATAGTAAAGCAAAAATAATTTTTTTCATCGAGAAATAAGGTTTGGATAAAATTTGGTATAACTATTACCAAACCATAAAGTTAATTAAAATTACTTAGATCAGTGACAACTATTGTTAAGGTAACTTTACCAGCATTGATATCGCTACCTGTTGGCTTTTCGACTTCCCTGGTTGAAAGTCATGAGGGAATCAACCGACCGACTTGGCGTAGCTCAAACAGTTTAAGGAACTGGAGTTATTTAGTCCGGAGGACAAACATTTTGTAAAGACATTCATCGATGCTTTATCACTAAGAGGCGTATTCAGGAACACGAAGTTGGGCTTGAGTTTAGCTTTGTGTTACCAACGACTTTGATACACTACCTTATTTATTACTAACGACCTTAAGCAGTGTAAGTGTTTGAAGAACAGAATTATTTTTCTTACTACGAACAGATAAGGTGATACTATCTGGCAGATTGACACCTTTAAACTCTCTGTAGATTATGTTACTACTATAAACTTTGAAACTAGGAATATCCCAATCAACGCTATAACCTCTTCCATCGCTAGCTAAGTAACTTTTAGACACTATAACGATTTGTGAGTTACAGCAGTCGATATCATACTTGGAAAACAAGCCTCCATCGGAGCTATATGCATGTTCTGCAACCACGTTCTTGATATTTACCCCATTTATAGTTGAATCATTAAGTCTATACTCGCAAATGAAAGATCCATTGTCTCTTGATTGAGCTGCCGACCAACTATATTGCGGACCGGTTCTATTGTTGACATGAAAATCACATGAAGTTAGTAAAAGAATACCTACTATCCAAAGTAATACACTACGGTCTGATAACCTTCCCATTTTCATTTTGCTCTTTAATTCGTTTATATATTAGGTTTGGTGTTTTGCTACCGGCTATGCCTCCCGCAACCGGACCCATAATTGGACCGAGGATAGGTCCCAGAATAATACCACCAGCAGTTACTGCCTTGGCCGATTCCAGAAAGGTTGGACGGCCATCTTTTTTTCCTCCGCTCTCCAGTGCGCTCTGTACGGTACAAGCACAATTAGATCCTAACACATTGTAATCTTTAGCCAATTCTTTCTTAGCTCCAGCCTCAGCAGCTCTATCTTCTTTTGCAGTGGTTGGAATTTGATAACCTTCGGTATATTCTCTCTCACCAGTCTTTTTATTAACGATAGGATTCAGATCGCTTTTCATAAACTCCCCCGGAGAGTTAAACGATCCCACACCTGCTTGATCTCCTTTGTTATTAGCCCCTGCCATTCCAGCATTGTCATTTGTTCCGTTCTTTGACCATAAGCTAAAATTACCCTGCTTGTTCTGAATTAAAACAGCCATGTGGCCAGTTCCTCCAGCACCGCGTGGCGCTGTAAGCACTACGACGGTATCACCATTAATATCAATGTTCGATAAAGGGTTATTTAGTGCATAGTGATAAGAGGTATTGGAATGATACTTCTCAGCAAACCTATCAATAGTAGTAAATCTCCCAATCACCGGATCATAGAACCTTGCACCATAATCGTATTGGCTACCACACTTTTTTACTGTTTTCCGAGTTTTCGGTTTGCGCTTTTTGGGCGTTATAAAGAACGTTTGTAAGGGTAAAGATAAGCGTTAGTTTTGCTTCCGCAAGGCCGTGGGTGCGTTGGTTTTTTCAGCGAGTCGGTGGCTATTAACCTGGTTAAGCCGACCATCTGTTACCGCAAAGGTAGCCTCCGAAGCGGAAGCAGTAAAGGGACTTTCGCGGCATAAATCCGCACAGCCTTTCACGCACCATGCCATTTATTCCACGTTCCCTTGACAGCTCCGTCTTCTTCCGCTTTTGGTTGCTTAACAGAAGATCACCTGAACCCTCATGCTCTTGTTTTTGAGACTACCCCGGCGACTTCGGAGCGGTCGGGGCAAGATCGATTGTCGGACAATCGTTTATCTT
>NZ_JBHTIA010000001.1:0-521 GCF_042676625.1 Mucilaginibacter lutimaris | reverse complement strand
GCGGGTAGTCAGGGCCATTCGTAAGGCCTTTAAACAACTGTCCGTAGAAAGATCATGGCTCATACAAAAGCCAATGATCTTTCGGCTGTAGGCATCTGTAATAAGGCTTAAATAAGCAAACTCCTGCCTGATACGGATATAAGTAATGTCGCTCACCCAAAGCTGCCCCGGGCGTTCAGGAACCAGCTCTTTTATCAGGTTAGCGTACTTTCTGAAGCGGTGACAAGAAAAGGTAGTACGCACCCGGTAACGCTTCCTGCGTACCAAAAGCCCGTTCTCCCTGAGCAATTCAAACAAGGCGTCCCTGCCTATCCCGGGCTGTGTCAATGCCAGCAGCTTTCTGGTACCCAGGCGGGGCTGCAGCCTGCGGTGTTCCTGTACCTGCTGAATAAGCTCCTCTTGTTTGAACGTCCGGGTTTCCGTTACCTTTAATTGCTGATAATAAGCCTGGCGGCTATAACCAAGCAGTCCGCATAACTCACGCAAGCCGCGTGTATGTATCTGTATGCTTATTCCGACCG